>WQRS01000237.1 GCA_009786615.1 Treponema sp.
ACAAAGTAATGGATGAGCTCCTTGAGGCTTAGGCTTTGCGGTCTGCCTTTGACCAGCGCAAGGTTAATGATGCCGAAAGTTGACTGGAGCTGAGTGTTGGAAAAAAGCTGGTTGAGTACAACTTTGGGTATGGCGCCTTTTTTCAGTTCAAAGACAAGGCGCACAGGCTCACCCTTGCCCGATTCATCGTTAAAGTTCGCAATGCCATCGATAACCTTATCCCGAACAAGCGAGGCGATGCGCTCAAGAAGCGGCTTGATATACACGCCGAACGGGATTTCGTTAAAGACGATTGTATCCTTACCGCTCTTGCCGGTTTCCAGAGTGAAACGCCCGCGAACGAGTATTTTCCCCTTTCCGGTTTGGTAGGCTTCTTTGATGCCCCGCCGCCCGAAAATAATGCCGCCTGTGGGAAAGTCCGGGCCGTGTATGAACTTCATCAGTTCCTCTTGCGTTATGTCAGGGTTGTCTATCATGGCGCACACGGCATCGCAGACTTCGATGAGATTATGCGGCGCCATGTTCGTTGCCATGCCTACAGCAATGCCGCTTGAGCCGTTTACCAGCAGGTTGGGAACAACCGCCGGAAGCACAGTCGGTTCTTTTTCCTCTTCGGAGAAGTTGGGGACAAAATCGACAGTTTCCTTGCCCAAATCCTGAAGCATCTCTTCCCCGAAACGGGAGAGCTTTGCCTCGGTGTAACGCATGGCAGCCGCCCCGTCCGGGGCAAGCGAGCCGAAGTTGCCCTGTCCGGTAATCAGCGGGTAGCGGAGGGAAAAATCCTGCGCCATGCGCACCAAAGCGTCGTACAGGGCAAGGTCACCGTGCGGGTGGTACTTTCCCATCGTGTCACCAACGATACGGGCGCACTTTTTGGTGGCGGCGGCAGGGCGCAGTCCCAGTTCACCCATCGAGTACAAAAGCCTGCGGTGGACAGGTTTAAGCCCGTCCCGCACGTCAGGCAGGGCGCGGGAAACGATTACCGACATAGCGTAGTTTAAGTAGTCGATTTTTACTTCTTCTTCTATAGAAACCGGAATTACCTTCCCCGCTGGAGATGTTTGTCCGGAGGTTCCTGTATCAAGCACGATTGCGTTCCTTCTTCTGTGGTGAGACAGTATACCAGATATATAGGAAAGTTTCTACCGTATGTTACATTGCACAGGATGATGTACCGGAAAGTTGAAGGTTGAAAGTTGAAAGAAAACGCGCTTCTTATTAACATTCGCTATTGAAAACTGGAATTCGTTGCATAATACTTAAAACTATGAAACGATTANTATTGACCTTCTTTCTTTTTTTCGCAGGGATGTTCATTTTCGCCCAAACCGCGGATATGTCGTATTGGGAAAGTCAAATTACAAGGCTTGACGCGACATTTGTCGAGCGGCTGACGGTGCTGGAAATTGTCCGCGATCAAGGGCATACCGGCATTGGCGGCTTTTACCACACCGCTTTGCAGGCTCTCCTCACTCGCCTGCCTGAGGTCACAACGAATGCGGAACGGTTTGCTGCCCAAGCCGCTGTGCGCATTGCCATTCAAGGTATTGGCTCAGAGCAATATTCGGCAGCGGCTTCCGACCTGTGGGCGGCTGTCCTTGCCTTTGATGTAGCCTCGCCGCAAAATGACGGACTTATCATGCAGGATGCCCTTACCGCGCTTGGGCAGGTTGGCGGCAGTCAGTTTACTACTCACGTTGTGCATCGCCTGAACTCTTTTAACGTTCAAAACCTTGTGGATACGGAAGTTAGACTCAGGGTGCAGCGCGCAGTTGTGGGTGCAATTAACGCGCTTGAGAGCTTTGGCGATCCTGCGGGTTTTCCCCCTGTGTTTTTTGCGTCTATCGGGTCATACGAGCTTGCGATACGGAACATGGCATCCACAGCGCTTACGAACATTGTTGAAGACCCCGGTTTTATCATAGCAGAAATTATCCGCGATCCTTCAAACCCGCCTTCGGTAAAGTATCAGGCATGGCAGGAACTTCTGCGCAGCAATGCGGGCGATGAATCTAAAGCCCATGCGGCGGCAGTTGCCCTTGACGTGGGATGGACGTTTGGAACCAACATTCCCGTCCAGCAGCGCGATTTGCGGTCAATGCGGGTAAGTGCGATGGACACAATTCGCGTACTCGGCGCCGCTGATGATTCAGTTTATGTTAATCTGGAGCGCTCGTTCAGAAACAACTTTGTAAGTCCGGCTCCCGATTACGAAGAGATTCGCAGAACGATTGTGAGCCTTTCGTCAATTGGAAGTGAGCGGTCAGTTGACCTATTGACAGGCTTTTTGAGTGANCTGCACAACCGCAGGCGTTCAGGGCCNTGGAGGCACAAGGAACGGCAACTGTTCAATTGGGTAATCGCNGGGCTTGGCGCAAGCGGAACGCAGTCCCAAAGAGCGCTCTTTTTGCTTTCGGAGATCGAACATTCACAAGATTACACGTTTGCCGAACAGGGATGGGCAAGNGACGCTTTAAGGGCANTGGCTTCCAACTAGCGCGTGTTGGGATTTTGTGGTGAGGGATTTTTNGCGTTTTGCACAATAGGCTTTTCCAAAACTNTAGTTTTGGAAAAGCCTTTCTTAATTATGCGTTATTATCTTTAGGACATCTTCGGCGGTTTTTGCGTTTATGATGTCCCCTCTTTTTTCTGAGCTTTTGAATAAAAGGCTTATTTCTGCCAGAAATTGGAGGTGCGGACCTGTTTTCTCAAGCGGAGATAACGTCATAATGAATATTCTGCAGTGTTCGCGATCCAGCGAATCAAAATCCACCGCGTTGTCAGACACTCCAATACACGCCACCAATTCGTTTATCGTGGCGCTTTTCCCNTGAGGAATGGCAATGCCGTGTTTCATGCCCGTAGACATCTTCCGTTCTCGTTCCATTATGGCATCAAATGCCGCTTCTTTATCGCTAATTTTCTTTGCTGCTGCCAGAAGATCAAGCATTTCACTTATTATTTCTTCTTTTGTCGTCCCTTTCAGGTTGAGGCATATCGCATCTTTTGTGAGGATAGCTTTTAGGTTCATAGAATCAGTTTAAGACTGCCTTGCATAAAAGTCAAGTAAAACTTTTTATGGCTGGGAAATCAATTTT
>WQRS01000238.1 GCA_009786615.1 Treponema sp.
GTCATGCTTGCCGGATCTTCGCTGGCATCTGTGGGACACCCCGTCACTGAAAAAGCGAATATCAGCAGGGCTGCCATCATTCCAAAAAAAACGACTTTTTTCTTAGTCACTTTGTAATCTCCTTGGGCGCAATCGAAGTGTTAGGTATGTTTCCATTCAGAAAACACTGCACTTTAAGAGTATCTGAATGGTCAACGCGTGTCAATACAGCTATTGAACTATTTTGGAATTTCGTTCAATAATAGGGCGTAAATATGACTGACGAGGGGGCAAAAAATGGGAATAGCCGAAAGAAGGGAGCGGGAGAAGTCGATGCGCCGCCAGTCTATCCTGTCGTGCGCCAGGGAACTGATAGTATCGCAGGGTGTAGAGCGGGTGAGNATGGAAGATATTGCGCAGAAAGCGGAACTTTCAAAAACAACCTTGTATCTTTATTTCCCCAGCAAGGAAGTCATTTTCAACGAAATTTGTGAGGAATCGGCGCGCGGGTTTCTGGAATATTTTAGCCGGCAAACGCAGCCTGACAACGGCGTTTTCGGTGGTCTTACAGGGATTGATGCGCTCAGGCACTTGTGGCGCAGTTACGTGAAACTGTTTGGCAACAGCGATGAGATGATGGTTATTTTCCAGATACGTAATTTTCTTTCAAGTTGGCCTTCATCAGGCGGGTACGACGAGGGCGGAGACGGTGACAAAGACTCAATTGCCAGTAAATCCCCTCATGTTGCCGCCATTGCAAAAGCCATTAGCACGATGATAGAGCAGTGTAAAGCCGAAGGGACATTCGACCCATCTTTGAATTCTTTCACCGCTGTGCGCCTTGTTTTTATGGTTTTTTCCACAATCATGCAAAACGCCGTACGGCTTGAGCAAGAAGACAGAAACTCCCCTGCCATGATCCGCGAGATGACAGACACCTTTCAGATTATTATACGCGGCTTTGCTAAAGAAGGCGTGGAACATTCCCGCCTGGACATAAGCTGCCCTATGTGAACGGGGTTGTTTACAGACTTCCCATTATTTGCTGTACGCGGGAAAGTCCGGCGTTTGCTTCCTGGTGACCGGGGTTTAAGGCAATCGCCTGCTGATAGGCTTCCAGGGCGTGCTGAAAATCCCCGGCGGCTTCGCGGACGGAACCCAAGCGGAACCACCAGAGTGGAAGCCCGGGTTGAAGGTACACAGCCATTGTGTAAGCGATGTCGGCTCTGTGGAACTGCTGGCGTATGCGGTAAATTTCGCCCTTAAAAAAGTACGCAATCGGCGCTCGTCCGCCTATGGGAACAGCATCAACGTAGCGGCGCATATAATCAAGCGAGCGGGTATGATCGCCTAAGAAAAAAAGCGACTGTCCCATCGTTTCTACAAGGCTGTGTTCGTCGGCGTGGAATGCAAGCCCCTGCGTACCCCAATGTAACACATCGGCGTGCCTGTTCTGGCGGCGCATAGCCCATGTCATTACCGTGTAAGTCTGGCTTGTCGCGGCATTATTCGCTATTTCGTTCTGCGTAATGCGGATCGCCTCATTGTAATAGGCGGCGGCCTGGGTCGCAAAGCCTTGTGCCTCTAAAGCGCGACCGGCTTGGTAATTCTGTAATGCAACAGCCGCAGTTGGTTCAGGCGGTGTCTGGGAAGAAACCGCAATTGCCGCCAACAGCAAAAATAACGCCGGTAACCAAAACGATATTCTCATACTGCTTACAGCATCTACTATTTTGCCCATGTTTTCAAGCCCTTTTTACTGTTTTCATAAACAATTTTTGCTTGTATTTTTGTGATTTTTTTCGTTTTTATTCGACAATCTTTAAATATCCTGGTATAATGAAACAGTAAAAAAACTTATCGGAGGTATTTCATGTCTTGGGAAAAAGGAATTAACGTAAACAACGTGAGCACCATCATTTGCGGCTGCCAGAGCGTCTTTTTGGGCGTTGGGGCTATTGAAAAAATGGGCTTTATCGCGGAGCAGTTGAAGGCAAAAGGGATTTCAAGTGTCGTCGCTGTTACCGGAAAGGCCTCTTACGAGACAACCGGCGCTTGGGGTTATGTGACAAAGGCGCTGGATGCTCAAGGAATTAAGTACGTTCTGTACAACAAAGTGCAGCCCAATCCGGAAACGCACCAGGTTGATGAGGCTGTGAAGATGGCAAAAGATGCCGGCGCGAAAGCTGTTATCGCCATTGGCGGCGGCAGCCCGATTGACGCGGGAAAAAGTGTTGCCATTCTGTTGGAGCACACAGACAAGAACTGCCAGGAGCTTTACGAAGCGAAATTCGTGGCGGAAAGGGCTGTCCCTATAGTTGCCATCAACCTGACCCACGGCACAGGAACCGAAGCAAATCGTTTCGCGGTCGTTTCAATCCCCGAGAAAGAATACAAACCAGCCATTGCCTACCCGTGCATTTATCCGCTGTTTTCTATCAATGATCCCGCTTTGATGACNGGTCTGCCAGCAAATCAAACCCGCTATGTAAGTGTGGATGCGGTAAACCACGTTGTCGAAGCCGCAAGCACGGTTTTAAATAACCCGTTTGCCATTTCCCTGGCGCGGGAAACCACGACGCTGATTGCAAAATATCTTCCTGCCGTGCTGAGTAATCCGAAGGACTTAACCGCGCGCTATTTCCTCACTTACGCCGCGATGATTGCGGGAACGAGTTTTGATAACGGGCTTTTGCACTTNACNCACGCGCTGGAGCATCCGTTAAGCGGCATTAAGACCGACCTNGCCCACGGGCTTGGATTGGCNATTTTGCTTCCGGCGGTTGTTAAAACAGTTTACCCGGCGTCAAGCGCCGTTTTGGCAGACGTGTTAAGCCCGATGGTTCCGGGGCTTTCAGGCGATCCAAGCGAAGCGCAAAANGCGGCGGACGGCGTTTACGCATGGCTTAAATCTGTCGGTCTGCCTGAAAAACTGGGCGACATAGGATTTACCAAGGCTGACATTCCCAAACTGGTACAGCTCACATTCGAAACGCCGGGATTAACCGGACTGCTCGGCTGTGCTCCTGTACCTTCAGGCAAAGACGCTGTGGAAAAGATTTATTCAGAATCGTTCTAAGGTTTTGCTTTTAGGCTTTAAGCCG
>WQRS01000239.1 GCA_009786615.1 Treponema sp.
TGCATCGCCCCCGCCGCGCCCCCTTGCCCAAGGGTTAAGCTTTTGCGAAAATCACTTGATGACTGCCGAACAAAAAACCACCCTTGCCCGATTCCTTGATATAACAGGGGACTTCCTCAAAGACGGCCATGCCCGAAACAGGGAAGCCTATGTTTTTGCCGATGACGAGATGCCGCCGCCTAACGCAAAAGCGCAAACGCAAACCGCGGCAGAAAACACGTTTTCCTCCCTGCCGCTGGCGTATCAAGTTGATGAGTTTGAGGCATCGGAGCCGGCGGCGGAAACTCAAACCCTGACTCAAGCCCCGCTTGAAGAAAAAACCCTGCAAGAAATCGCCGCTGACGTTGCCGCCTGCCGCGCCTGCGCCCTTGCCGCAACAAGAACTCACGCGGTTCCAGGTGAAGGCGCGCCCAAGCCTCTCGTGCTTGTTATTGGCGAAGGTCCCGGCGCGGATGAGGACGCATCNGGGCGGCCTTTTGTCGGCAGGGCCGGGCAGCTTTTGGACAAGATGCTTGCGTCAATCGGGCTTTCAAGGGAAGAAAATTGCTACATAGCCAACGTGGTGAAATGCCGCCCGCCGGGAAACCGTGACCCAAAGCCTGAGGAAACTGCCGCCTGTTTTCCGTTTCTGCAGCAGCAGATAAAAACCCTGCGCCCCCGCGTGATACTTTGTGCTGGCAGGGTGGCGGCACAAAACCTATTGAAAACCGGCAAGGGAATTAATGCCTTGCGCTTGACTTTCGCGGAATTCAACAATCAGGAAGAAGGAGAAGATGGTGAAGTTATCCCCGTATTGTGTACGTTTCACCCAAGCGCGCTCTTGCGGGATGAGTCCTTAAAGCGCCCGGCATGGGAGGATCTTAAACTCCTTCGGGCGCATNTTGATNCNGCCTCCGGCGGCGGGGAATAACCTTGCCGTACTTCGAGCTCATTTTTAACATTCCCTCAGATCGGGCTTTCAGCTATAGATCGGANGAAAAAGGCAAGGCGGCGTTTGGCAAGCGGGCTATGGTTCCCTTCGGCGGGAGAAATTGCCTGGGTTATATTTCAGGNGTTAAAGACGAGGCGCCGTCAGGCATGGCGGAAGACACGATAAAAACAATTTCCCGCGTTGTTGACCCTGAGCCGGTTTTTGACGAGCGCGACCTTGAACTTGCGAAGTGGGTGTCCGGTTTTTATTTCTGCTCTCTGGGGCAGGCGCTTTCGGCGATGATCCCTTCCGGCAAACGCACAGGCGATTATCCTTCCCTTGCCTCAGAGGATGATTTCCCGCCGCCGCCGCTTGAGCTGTCTGTTGAACAGCGTCAGGCGCTTGAGGAAATCATCAAGCCCGATGCGCATCAAACCGCCGGTTCGCATCCGCTTTTTTACCTTTACGGCATAACAGGGTCAGGGAAAACTGAAGTGTTTTTGCGCGCCGCGGAGGCGATGCTTGGCGAAGGGAAGTCGGTTATTTACCTTGTGCCGGAAATCTCGCTCACCCATCAGACGGCTGACGCAATAGGCAAACGTTTTGGCGCTCAGGCGGCGACAATTCATTCAGGTTTAAGCCCAGCGGCACGGCTAACTGAGTTGATGCGGATTCGGCACAGCAAGGAGGCTGTCATTGTAGTCGGACCGCGTTCGGCGGTTTTTGCGCCTGTAAAAAACCTGGGGCTTATCATCATTGATGAGGAGCAGGACGGCTCGTACAAGTCGGGAAATACGCCCCGCTACCATGCGCGGCAGACAGCGATGAAACGCTGCGCGTCTTCCGCCGCCCGTCTGGTGATGGGTTCAGCCACGCCGTCTGCCGAAGCGTGGAAGCTCATGCAGGACGGGGCGATAAAGCGGCTTGACCTCACCCGCCGTCTTTCCGGAGGAAGCTCGCCTGAAATAACGCCTGTAAATCTCGCCAATTGCCAGGGCTGTCTTACGCCGGAACTGAAAAACGAAATCCGCCTAACAAGCCAAATGAAGCGCCAGACAATTCTTTTTCTCAACCGGCGGGGCTTCGCGTATTTTTACCACTGCGGCACCTGCGGNTATGAGCTCATGTGCGAGCATTGTTCGGTTTCCCTTACGTGGTACAAAAAACGCAACAGGGCNNTCTGCCATTACTGCGGATACTCCGCGCCGCCGCCGCCTGACTGCCCCCAATGCGGTTCTGTGGAAGCGGGATTTTCAGGTTTCGGCACGGAGATGATCGAGGAGGAAGTGCGCAAGACGTTTCCGGATTTACGGATAATGCGTGTCGATGCCGACACCACCGAAAAAAAGGGAAGTCTAAAAAAAGCGCTTGACCAATTTAAGGCCGGGGAAATCGACATACTTCTGGGAACGCAAATGGTGGCAAAGGGGCTTAACTTCCCGGGCGTGCGTCTTGTGGGAGTTGTGCTTGCAGACTCTGGACTTCACCTGCCGGATTTTCGCGCGGCGGAACGCACGTTTTCCCTTGTGGTGCAGGTGGCGGGCAGAGCCGGACGTTACTTCCCCGACGGCAAAGTTATCGTCCAAACCCTGCGCCCCCGCGATCCCGCAATCGTGAAATCCTGCGCCCTTGACGTTGAAGGCTTTTTTCAGTCTGAGCTTTCCCATCGCAAGGCACTTGAGTTCCCGCCGTACACCCGCCTTATCCGTTTNACNCTCCGCTGCCGNGACGAGGAACGCGCGATAAATGCTTCAGCCCGCCTTGCATCTATCGTTTTCTCTCTCCTGCCGCCGTCCGCTGATGCTCTTGGCCCAGCCGAATGTCCCTTGCGCGTTATTGCAAACCAGTACCGCAGGCATATTACTTTGAGGGGGAAAAACATGGCTGCCCTGCACGCCGCCGCAAGCGTTATGCTCAAACGTTATGAGGAAGGCAAAGACAGCCGTGTGTATCTTGAGGTTGATGTTGATCCGGTGAGTCTATTGTGACGGATTTGGCGCGCAGGCGATTTTCCCCAAAAGCCGCGTCCGCCTTTTTTCAAGATCACCTGACAATTTCTCAGGCAATTGGCTTAATGTTAGCGCGCGGTCGGTGTAAAAAAGCGCCTTCACAAAATCTTTCAAGCGCCATTCTGCTATTTTTGCCATCACAACTGATGA
>WQRS01000240.1 GCA_009786615.1 Treponema sp.
CACTGGTATCATTCTCAATTAGATCACGCTGTGGAGTATGCGCAACCTCTTTATACGCAACTGGACGATATGCAGTTTTACTTTTGGCAATTTTGAGGCTGATACGATTCGAACGTACGACCTTCAGATCCGCAATCTGATGCTCTATCCATCTGAGCTACAACCTCTAATCTTGGACTCAGGCATTTTCAAAACTTAAACGTCTGATAGCCAAAGCCATTACATCAAAAATCAACGAAAATGTCAAGACGATGCCTGCACAAACATATTCGGCGTTCCGGTAAGCCAATCTTCCCTTGCTTCCATTACAAGGCGTTCCACGTCCTGCCAGTTTTCAGCCCGCGGGCCTGGAAACTCGCGGTTTGTCGAGTTGGAAAAAACTATTGTGTGGCAGCCCTGATTGCGCAGGCGCTTTATGTTTCCAGGCGCGTCATCGATGTACACATGAGCGCCCACCGCACCTTTGTCCGCCATAAAGCACAAATCCCAATAGGGAATGTCCCACGAATCAAGCCAGTCAACTGTTTGTGTAATGGTTGTGCGGTGGTGGTATTTCAAAAAAAGGCGGTGGGTGATGATGCGAATCCGAATGTCTGCGCCTGAAAGTTTGCGCAAAATGGCGGGCGCGTCCTTGATTGGTTCCATGTCGCGGAAAAGGTTGCGCTGCGTTACGGCAAAGCGGTGCAGGCGCTCATAACCGCCGTATTCGGCAAGCCCCCATTCATCAAGCCCGAACGAAACCTCCGTGGTAAGTTCATCCGTGCTTTTATCAAGCCATTCGGCGGCGATTTTCCGCATTGCGCCGTAAAAATCACCAACTACGCCGTCAAGGTCAACGCCAAAAATAAAATCGCTTTTTTTCTGCATCACCCACCTGCTTTAGCCTAAGTAAACCAGCTTTGATATGAGCACAACCATGCTGTGCCCTTTAACCTTGTAAACAGATCGCCCGTCAAGCGACACTTCACTTCCATGCGGCAGGATGTCGTCAGGAAATGGGAGAGCGGTGTCTACTGCCCTTTCCCAGTGTTTGCCGGCAAGGGGATCGCAGATTTTGAAATCTACGCTTTTGCCGCCGCTGTTAAACATGATAAAAAAGTCGTTATCGTCTTTGTCAGCAAGAGCGTCCGCTTTTGTGCCATCCAGCCGCAAGGCAAGGCAGGGGCCAATTTCATCCCAGTCCGCCGTTTTCCCGTTTTCGTCAAACCACAAAATGTCAGGAATCGCGTTGTAATATCCGTCCCTGCCTGTGTAAAACTCAGGGCGCATAAACCCAGGATGGCGGCGGCGGAAGGCTATCATCATTTTTGTGAAGCGGTAAAGGCTTGAGTTTTTTTCCAAAAGCGACCAGTCATACCACGATATTTCGTTGTCCTGGCAGTANGCGTTGTTGTTGCCCTTCTGCGTGCGCCCGAATTCGTCCCCGCCCAAAAGCATAGGCGTTCCAAGCGAAACAAGCATAGACGCGATAAAGTTCTTCATTTGTTGCACGCGCAGGGCTTCGATTTTCNCATCAGTTGAAGGNCCTTCAACGCCGAAATTGGCGCTCAGATTGTGATCTCCGCCGTCCCGGTTATTCTCACCGTTTTCTGCGTTGTGCTTTTTCTCATACGAAACCAAATCGCGCAAGGTAAATCCGTCGTGGCTTGTGATAAAGTTTATCGAATGGAAAGGCTTGCGCCCATCGCGCAAATAAAGGTCACTCGANCCTGAAAGNCGCGTTGCCAANTGGCGNGTCTGCTTCCAGTCGCCGCACCAATAACGGCGCATATCATCGCGGAAGCGGTCGTTCCATTCCGCCCAGCGCCCGCCGGGAAACCAGCCCACCTGATACGCGCCNCCGGCATCCCAGGCTTCGGCGATGATTTTGGTGTTGCGCAAAACAGGGTCTTCGGCTATCAACTGCAAAACCGGCGGGTTTTCCATTAATTGCCCGTTTTCATCGCGCCCCAAAATGGAACCCAAGTCAAAACGAAAGCCGTCAACGTGCATTTCAATAACCCAGTAACGCAGGCAGTCCAAAATAAAGCTCCTGACAACCGGATGATTACAGTTTACCGTGTTGCCGCAGCCTGAATAATTTTTGTAGTAGCGCCGGTTTTTATCAAGCATATAATAAACGGTGTTATCAAAACCCCTGAACGAAAACGTCGGCCCCATCTCACTTCCCTCGGCNGTGTGGTTAAAAACAATGTCAAGAATCACCTCGATGCCCGCCTTGTGAAGTTCCCGCACCATTTCCTTAAACTCACGCACTTGAGCGCCGGGNGANTGGTCGTGNGCGTACGAACCTTTGGGCGCAAAAAATGCGACAGTTGAATAGCCCCAATAATTTTTCAGCCGCTTTCTTGTNGTGGGGCTTACAAAGGAAACCTCGTTTTCGTTGAACTCTTGAATCGGGAGAAACTCCAAGCTCGTAACGCCCAAATCCTTAAAATACGGGATTTTTTCGATTACCCCGCGGTACGTTCCNGGNGCNGAAACGCCTGAATTTGGGTGCCGGGTAAGCCCACGCACGTGTGTTTCGTACAATACACTGAAACGCAGAGGGTAATTTAAGGGGCGGTCGCCTTGCCAGTCAAAGTCACCGTCATCAACGACAACGCAGCGGGGCTGGTTGTAAATATCATCGACATACGAATACGAAAGGTCTTTTGATTCATCATACAGGTCATAGCCGGAACTGGCTTTCATTTCCCAATTGGAAAGGTCTGTCAGCGCCTTTGCGTACGGGTCGATAAGTGTTTTGTTGGGATTAAAACGCAAGCCCTTTTCGGGGATGTACGGTCCCGCGGCACGGTAAAGATAACAAGCACCGGCTTTTAAGCCGGGAATGTGGCAATGCCAAATGTCGCCTGTCCTGTTGTCTGTGCCGCACAACTTTATTTCCCTGTACATGCTTCCNCGTTCCGCCGATTCAAACAGAATGAGTGTAAGGAAGGAAGCGTTCCGCGAAAAAACGGAAAAATTTACCCCCCTGCCTGAGAGAGTAGCGCCGATTGGCAAAGGCTTGCCATTTTCCACAGTGAATTCGCCGAAAGCCATTCC
>WQRS01000241.1 GCA_009786615.1 Treponema sp.
CTATAAACCTTCCAGAACATGCGCGTAAACCTTATCGGCAAGCGGCAGGGCTTTAGCGAGTATAACCTCGCCTTCGCCGCGGTATTTGGCTGTAAACGCTTCGTCTTTAATGCCGCTTACGTTGATAAGAATGTTCAGCCACGCGCCCTGAACCGCCGCTTTCGCGCTGAGTGCGGCAACGCCAAGATCGCTTGCCGCGGTGGTGTTAGACTTGCCGAGCATCCTGTCCGCAAGTTCAAGTGTCGCAAGGGAGCATTGCATCATCTCAAAGGGAGTGAGCGTGCAGGCTTTTAGCGCTTCCTGCATGGCGGCGGAACGGGCACTTTTTTCTTCTTCGGTTTCCTTTGGCATGATAAAGACCGCAGAAACGCCGTTAAAGGCTTCCGTGTCGCGGTCAATAATATCAGTGAACCGGGCGCGCAGTTTCGCCGCTTCCGCCGCAATCTGCTTCAACAGTTCATCATGCTCGGCGTATTTTTTCTTCCCTATAGTAAGCCCGGTCACCATTTCCACTAAAGATGCGGCAAGCGCGCCTTCAAGCGCCGCTGTGGAGCCGCCGCCGGGAGCAGGTTCGCTTGAGGCAAGCACTTCGGTAAAGTCGATTATTGTTCTATTCGCAAGTTTCATGTTCGCTCCCTACAGCAGATGGTTTTCCAATACCTGCTTGCTGTAATCAAAGTTTTCGATTTTGAGGTAATACTCGGCGGCATCAATAAGCGCTTTTGCGGGCGCTAAGCCAATAATTTCACTACCGATAATTTGCACGCCCCAGCGCTCTGCTTCAAAGCGAATGGCTTCGAAAACACGGTAAAGGGGCGTTCCCTCAAAATTGACCATATTCATCGAAATCTGCGCGATATTGCGATCTTCAAGCATAATACCTATTGCTTTGCAATATTTGTAGCCGCCGCTGATACCGCGGATCGATTTCGCGATTTTGTTCGCGACCTCCAGATTTGACGTGTTAAGGTTCACATTAAAGGCAACAAGCGGCGGGCGCGCGCCAACGGCTGTAATGCCCGCTGTCGGGTGGATTTTTCGCTCACCATAATCAGGCGCCCATTCCTCTTGTTGCAGCTTTTCAGGCATTCCTTCAAACTGACCTTTACGAACATCCGCAAGGTTTTTTCTGTTTGGAGCGCTGGCAGAATACTCGTAAAGGAAACTTGGGATTTTAAGCTCATCCCACATTTTCTGCGCCACTGCTTTGGAAATCTCCACGCATTCTTCAACCGAAACATCCTGAATTGGCACAAACGGAATTACATCGGTCGCGCCCATTCGTGGATGCTCGCCTTTGTGTTTTGTCATATCAATTTTTTCGCTTGCCAGTTTGCACAGCTTAAACGCTGCCTCGGCAATACCTTTTGGGTCGCCAACAAGCGTGAAAACACTGCGGTTGTGGCTGGTATCGGAAGAATGGTCAAGCAGCGTAACGCCGGGAACACTTTTTCCCGCTTCCACCAGCGCGTCAATAATCTCCTGATTACAGCCTTCACTAAAATTCGGAATACATTCAACAATTTTTGCCATTGTTATCTCCTAGTATGTATAAGCATAGTAATTACCCGACAAACGGTCACCAACAACACTTTAGCACAAAAACCGGCAAGAAGAAAGCGCGAATTTTTGAAGCATGGATAACCCCAGCGGGCAACAAACTTCGCACGCTCAAGCGTTTTCGCACCGTCAGCGCCTAATTGCACCAGTTGCCTTTCTCGTTTATGATGTCCCTATGGGCGATGCACAATTTACCGTTTTGGATCTGCTTGACATTGACTTAAAGGAGCACATTTCCTTAAACCTCAAATGCTTGGGCGGGCGCAAAGGGCTTTCCCGCGTGATAAGCAGCCCAAACATTAACCGCCCGGGTCTTGCTTTGTCAGGCTTTTTTGATTCGTTTGCGCCTGAGCGGATTCAGATTTTTGGGCAGGGCGAAACGGCGTATCTGCGCAAGCTTCACGAAACCAATTCGACAGAAACGCTCAAACAAATGTTTGAGCATCCCATTCCATGCTGCGTTTTTTCTCACTCTCTTATCCCAACGGAAGAGTTTATCAAACTTGCAGAGATTGCCAATTGCCCGGTATTGCAAACAAGCCTTGCCACAACAGAGTTTAGCACGCGCATAATTCGGGTTCTTGCCGAGATTTTTGCGCCGCGTCAGACAATACACGGGGTTCTTGTGGAAGTTTACGGTTTGGGGGTTCTCATTCTCGGCGATTCAGGGGTTGGGAAAAGCGAAACCGCGCTGGAACTTATCATGCACGGGCATCGCCTTGTCGCCGATGATGTTGTGGACATCCACTGCGTGAACGGCAATATTCTTGTTGGAACCGGCGCGAATAAAATCATCGCGCACCACATGGAGATTAGGGGAATGGGCATTATCAACATAACGCACCTTTTTGGAGTCGGCGCAATCCGCGACCGCAAAGANATACAGTTGGTGGTGAAGCTTGAGGAGTGGGATTCCAAAAAAAACTACGACCGGATTGGCATGGAGGAACAATGCATGGAACTTTTGGGTGTTAAAGTCCCGTTTTTGGAAGTTCCTGTAAAACCCGGGCGGAACATTCCCATAATCATAGAAACAGCGGCAATGAACGAGCGGCTTAAAACTATGGGTTANAACGCGGCAAAGGAATTTAATCAAAATATACTCCGATGGATAGAAAGCGACACAGCAAAGGCCGTTTATTTTGGCGGCGAGGACATAATATGAAGGCAACGTTATGACAGAACGCTTGGTTACAGTTTCCAACAGAGCAGGCATACACGCCCGCCCAGCCGCTATTTTGGTGCAGGCTTGCAAGGACTTTAAGTGCAGCATTCACATTGAAAGNGGCAGCGACAAGATAAACGCGAAGTCCATTATGGGCATATTGACCCTGGCAGCCGGCTATAAGACAGAGTTACGCATAACCGCCGAAGGGGAAGACGAAGAACTGGCGGTCGAAACGGTGACCAACCTTTTTTTGACCAAATTTGAAGAAGAATAATAAGCCGTTTGCAAAACTCGGTTAGT
>WQRS01000242.1 GCA_009786615.1 Treponema sp.
CCGTTGTGCGGCGCAAAGAAGCGCATTGCTTAAAAGTGAAAAAAAGTGCTGATATACACTTCGTCCCATTGAAAAAATCCCCTGATGTTTTGAAGGTTATANCCAAAGCTCGNCCTGATCTGCAATGCGCGAAGGAAGCCTGAAAAGAAAATAATTTCAAATCCTCCCGCACGTATCATGTCATTAACATTGAACCTGCTCCCTGTGTAAGGGTTGCTTTTAAGCCTGTTGTAAGGCCCCTGAAGTAAGGCAAGGTCGATAAAAGGAGAAAGGTGTATTTGAAAATCAAACAGGCGGAGCCGCTGGTTGTCAAACCAGCGGGAAGGTTCGAAATTCAGCACACGTATGGGCAAATCCAGATTGAATGAGAGCATACGGTCTGCCTGAATGTCGCTATCCAAAACACCACGCAGTACATACCCCGCATGAAAATCAGGAATCCAACCGCCAGTTCCGCTATTCATAACGTTCGACCATTGCCACCGTTGTTGGTATCCGAGCCGGGAAGAAATTCCTGCGAATCCAGTTAGTGGCCAATGGAAGGCAACATTTCCGCCCAATGATACCCGAAAGGGCGCATCAGAGCGACCAATATACCGATAAAATGAATTGCTAAGAGAAACGGAAAGCCCCCTGCGGAAATTACCAATCCAGTCTATCCTGCCAAACCCCGCCGAATGACCGAAGCTGACACGGGGCTTACGGACTTCGTCCATTGCTCCAAGCGGGTAATTGATCCTTGAGCCAAGCCGCAGTGTGTAGGTAATCTCCCCAAAGCCGCCCATGTTTACGCCCAAGGGGATTCTGTGGGACGCAAACAGATCGGTTGTCCCGTATGGGCTGTACAGCCNTGTTACCCCATAAATAATCTTAGCTTTGGTACCGGGACGCTCATTGACGGTCACATACTGGTTAAAGCCCAACGTTAAGGTGGTTCTGTGCAATGGGAACTGCACCGAAAGACCGGTCACATTTTGATAGAAAAGCGGCTGACCAAATGTATAGTCAAAAAAATGGTTAAATGTCAGCATCCAGTCCAGACCGGCAGCCTGAAAGGGAGTAGAAGACTGAAGGAAAAAATCAACGC
The DNA here is from genome assembly GCA_009786615.1 of Treponema sp. The sequence goes on from WQRS01000242.1 coordinate 1,088, forward strand.
CCTGCCCTTCGCCCCTCTGGTTGTAGCTAAAATCAAACACAAGAATGCTTGCAGTTCCCAAAAAATTATAGTGCAGAACTCCAAGATTCAGACTGAAGCCATCGTTGGTAGTGTATAGAGGGAAGGGAAAGACAATCCAGTTCCAGGAATCCCGAACAGAAACCATGATTTCAACCGGCATGGCACCATCTGCCTCGCGCTCCCCCAGCACATACTCGATCTGCACTTCCGCCAAAACCCGTTGGTTAAGAAGAAGCAGGCGCTTGTGATCCAAGTATTCGCGCAGGTTTTCCCTGCCTGAAAGCCGCCGCCCTTCCATGAAATCACCGTGAATCATAAGGACAAAGGGACGAGTAATGCCGTCAACGGCAAAATCAACTCCCCGTATAACATATACTGTATAGTTTTCTCCGCTTTGCTCGGCGGCGAAAACAAAAAAACAGGAAAAGGCAGAATAAATGATTAATAATGTACGTTTCAACCTCACCTGAAGCAACAATAGCACAGGAAAAGGGAAGGGCAAGTAGTGTGAGTCATCAACTATCAGTTTACACTCCTTCGTCTTAAGAATCTTCACCCAGTACAAACAACAAGAAGTCCTCGCTACAACAGCGCCTCAACATCAATTTCAGCGGCAATGCAGGGCATGGTCAGCCCCCAGTTTTCAAGCACTTCCGGGTGAATNTCNCCGAAAACCCCGACGGGTTTTCCGCGGTACAATACCGATGCCGCGCGCCCGGGAATGAAGCGGGGATCGGCGCTTTCNTCNACATCATAANNNCGGGCGATGTAGTAAAAAAGCGTNTGTATAAGAGCGGCGGCAGTGTTGAAGTTAGCGTCCTTTTCCGAGTGCAGAAAGCCCAAATAATGGCGGGTTANCGAAAGGTAATTGTCTTCATCGTCAAGCCGGGCGATTTTCCCGATCTCAAAAATCTTGTGGGGGTAGGAGGCATGACCTGAAACGGCTTCGCTCATCAGCAAAGACGGAATCACAGCATCGCGGACGTATTCGTAGTTTTCGGTCATGGGGTTTGAGATGCGGATGATGCGTCCTCCGTCAGANCGCATTTTGTCCACAAAGTCTTTNCGCGAGCCTAAGTAATTGTAAATCATCTCCTGATAACCTGAACCCACCATAAGTTCCTTGACTTTGCGGCTGAAAAGCGTTACAGGCGTGAGGCGGCCTACGGTGAAGTCGCTGGGGCGNTCAGGCTTGAACGAGGAAAGTCCCCGTCCTATCATCACNTCCTCGGCAACGTCAGCGGCGTGGAGGAAATCGTTGCGGTATTCAGGCGGCCANGCCTTTACGCCATCTTGTTTGAGTTCCTCGCCCCGTTCGGATGAGTTTGACTTTTCCGCCTTCACGCCCATTTTTTCAAGGGCGGCGATGCATTNGTCCGCATTGAGCTTTTCGCCCAAGAAGCGTTCCACACGGTTAAGAGAGCAGAAAACCGGTGTTTGGAAATAAAACGGCGTAACACAGTTTTTGCCGTAAGGCGTGTCAAACTCGTAGTTTATTTCCACAGGCTCTATTGTAAAGCCGTTGTCGGCAAGGTCGCACGCCACAATCGAAGCCGCCAGCGTTACGGCGTTCATGTCAGTTCCGGTGAGTTCCACAAAAATGTCGCTGTCGCCGACCTGCACAGCNCCNATGTCGGCTGAGTTGATGATNGGCGGGTAGGAAAGCACCGCCCCGTTTGAATCGGTCAAAAGCGGGTGGAGGCTTTCGTGCGCCTGAATGAAAGCGTACTCTTTNCCTTTNGGGTGCTGTTTGAGAATCTCACGCAGTGTGAGCGGGCCATCCCACGCAAGCGGCACNAAGGAAACGCTGTCNGGGTCTACGCCCTTGTAAACGATAGGCCACTTGATGATTGAAGTGCGGTAAATCCCCATGGAAATTGTCCTGCGTTTGCGCCCGAAATTCCACGCGAGTTT
>WQRS01000243.1 GCA_009786615.1 Treponema sp.
AAACGGCTTGATGAGCTGACGCCTCAGGAATTTAAAAAGTTTTTGGATTTTTATGATGAGTCGCTTTACGAAAGCCTTTCTGTAAAAGCGTGCGTGGCTTCACGGAGCATTCCAGGCGGCACAGCGGAGAGCGCGGTTCTGCAAGCAATCAGCAAAGCAAAAGCGTTTTTAGCGGAAGCTGATTCTTAATAGCGCGGCGGTTTTCAGGCGATTTAGTTGGCAGAAAAGACTATGCGCCCGCCGCGAATAGTCATAAGGATTTTTCCAAAAAGCTCATGTCCTGAAAAAGGGGAGTTTTTTCCGCGCGATTTAAAAGTACGCGGATCAACAATTTGCGAACTTTCTGTGTCAACAATAACAAGGTCTGCTTTTAAACCCGCACGCAAAAGTCCCCTGTCCTGCAAGCCTATTAGCCGCGCCGGATTTGCGCTCATGAGTGATGACAAGCGCTTCAAATCGATTGGCGGGTCAATTGCCTGGGAAAATTGCTGGTTGTTGAAAGACTTAAATACAAGTTGTGAAAAAGCGGCGGCGAAGGCAGTCTCGAACGCCGAAAAGCCTGGCGCTCCGGCTTCTTTGCCGGCATTGCTGTGTGGCGCGTGATCTGTGGCGATGGCATCAATCGTCCCGTCTGCAAGCGCGCCGATAAGCGCCTTTCGGTCTTCATCGAGCCTGAGCGGCGGATTAACACGCCCCCACGTTTCTTCACCGAGCTTTTCGGCATCGCTTTCAGTAAGGCAAAGGTTGTGCGGCATAACTTCACAGGAAAGGGCAAAGCCATCGCCTGAATTACCGTTACGCAGTTCGCTTTTCGCCCGCCTGATAACTTCGATCGCTTCTTTTGTTGACACATGGGCAATGTGTATGTGGCAGCAGGCTTTTTTGCCCAGTTCGATAACACGGCGGACGGCGTTGTTTTCTTCGATGCGGCTGTAAACGTTGCGGCTTTTCCCGGCGGCTTTTGCGGCATCAGCTTCCTTCCCGCCGAAATCGCAATGACAGGAAATGGGGATGCCTGCACGTTTCGCTTCTTTCATGGCGGTTAGAAAAACATCATCGCAGGATATATCTTTGCCGTCTTCGGAAAGCAAAAGCGGAATGTAATCAGCGGCGTTTGTGCCGCAGGCTTTGGAAGGCAGATCTGTAATTTCTGAAAGCTCTTTTCCTTCCATCCCTTTGGTAAGNGAAATCACCGGGTAAAGATCNATGAACCCCAAAGTATCGCTGCGGNTTTTAACGGCGGCNGCCCGTTTTATGCTGTCAGTTACCGGTTTNGTGTTCGCCATGCAGACCACCGTCGTAAATCCGCCTGCAACAGCNGACAAAGAGGCAGATTCCACGACTTCAGAAAGCGGCTGGCTTGCCACAGAAGGAACACTTGCCGCGCTGTGTGAACAACANGGATCGCGGAAATGCGCGTGCAAATCAACGAACGCAGGCATAAGCACAGGAAGCCGCCCGCCGGATGCAAGGCGGCTGCCGTCAATGACAATGGCTGATTTCTTTTCAGGCGGAACTTCATCAACCACTGAGGTAATTATTCCGTTTTCGATAACCAATGCGCCGTTTGTGTCGGTTTCTTCATCAACCAAACGGAAGTTTTTCAACACAACAACTGTAGAAAGTTCGCTCGACATGGCAACATCCTAACATAGGCGCATCGTCAAAGCAAGGCAAAAAATTGCCTTCAAAAACGCTTTCAAAACCCACCTTGACACGGAAAACAATTATGTAGTATTGATTGTAGCGGCGGCGAGTGCGGGTGTCTGCACTCGTCATATTTTTGCCCGCTATGAGGAGTATGAAAATGAGCAAACTAGTTGTGCCTGAGGGTTACAAGTCGGTTTTGTCGGTTTATGAAACGCAAATTGCAATTGGCACTATAAAACGNATTTTTGAGGAATATCTTTCCCGTGCTTTAAATATAAAACGGGCTTCTGCTCCGCTTTTTGTCGGATCGGAAACCGGGCTGAACGACAATTTGAGCGGGCACGAGCGCCCTGTTGAGTTTGACATAAAGGAAACCGGAACGTATGCTCAAATCGTACATTCCCTTGCGAAGTGGAAACGCCTTGCACTGCACCAATACGGTTTTCATTTGGGCGAAGGCTTGTACACCGATATGAATGCGGTGCGCCGTGAAGAAGAAATGGACAACCTTCATTCTATCTACGTTGACCAATGGGATTGGGAGAAAATTATCGACAGGGAAACGCGCAACGAAAAAACCCTGCGTGATACAGTTACAGCAATTGCAGGCGCNATTTGTGACNCAGCGGAAAAAATCAAAGAAATGTTTCCGGCGATTNGCGTTTCGTTTGACAGNAACGTGAGCTTTATTACTTCGCAGGAACTTGAGGACAAGTACCCAAGNCTTACGCCCAAGGANCGNGAAAACGCGTATGTNAAAGAAAACAAAACGGCGTTNATCATGCAGATTGGCGGNGTTTTNAAATCCGGTCANAANCATGACGGCCGCNCGCCGGACTATGATGACTGGCAGCTTAACGGCGACATTTTCATGTGGAGCGATGTGCTTGAGTGCGCCGTGGAGCTTTCGTCAATGGGTATTCGCGTGGATGAAAAATCACTTGACGAGCAACTGACCAAAGCCGGTTGTAATGACCGCCGCACACTGCCGTTTCACAAAATGCTGCTTGCAGGCGAACTGCCGCTTACGATGGGCGGAGGCATTGGTCAATCGAGGGTGTGTATGCTCTTGCTCCAGAAAGCGCACGTTGGCGAAGTGCAGGTTTCTGTGTGGGATGACCAGACTATTGCCGGCTGCAAAGCCGCAGGAATTGTTTTGCTGTGATTAGTGTGCGCCGTTGTGGTGAATGACTTCACCGCAACGGAGACGATAAGCCGCGGCTTCGCCGTTACCGCTTCCCAAGTCCCAAATAGTAAGTTTCAAAGGAATCGGAGCGGCAGGCTTGCGGCTTAAAGCTCTTTCCCGTTTCAAAAAGACTGCGTATTTTTTTCAAGAACGCCCCCGATTCGCCCCCCTGAAAAACCTTGA
>WQRS01000244.1 GCA_009786615.1 Treponema sp.
ATGGTTGAAACGCTGGCCTATTTTAACGATAAAGCAAGAAGGGAGGGCTTGCTGGCACTGTATGAGGTGGTGGATGACGGGCTGGACGATGTTTTTTTAAAGAAAGGGCTGAGCCTGATATTAGACGGCAATGACGCTGAAACCGTCCGCTATGTGCTGACGGTTTCCATGGAACGCGAGCATGATTTTTACCGGAAAAAGCTTATGGGCATCGCCATAGAAGGCCTTTTGGCTATAGCGAGCCTCACCCGGACGTCCTTGCTTATATTCCGCCTTAACTTGCTGGTTGACATTAAAGACAACCCCATTGACGCCGCTTACGAAAAATGCCTTTCAGGCGACAGGGAGGCTTTTTTGAATATTGATTTCTCTTCCGCGATTGTTAATGAGCATATGCGGGAAGAAGTCCGTTTTATAAAAAGAGCTTTTGAGATGAGCAACATAGCACGCCGTGAGGGTCTTTTACCCCTTGAAAAACACCTGGATGCCGATGCTGTCGCAAAGCGCGATGTATTTGAATACGGCCTTTCCCTTCTTTTTTATGACACTATGGATATTTGGCAGGGCATTGACCATCGTACCGAGCACCATGGCGCGGTGCTTGCCAAACTGGTTGAGCGCGAAAGCGACCCGGTGCAGAAAAATCTTGCCGCCGCAAAAAGAGAGGCCGTCATGTCGATAGTAGCATACGAAAACCCGTGGGTATTAGCCGTAAAAGTAATTGCGTATTTTGATAAAGACATTGCGGCGGCGGCTGAAAAGGCAATCTTTGATGATGATGGCGGGCAAGCAGGATAAGCTTGCCGCAATCCTTGATACTGTTGGGCAAAGGTGACAGCCCTGGCAATGCAGACCAAAACGGAGGATATATCATCAGGATGAGGAATTCGAGCGCGTTTACAGCGAGATGACGGCGGCAGAGCGCAAAGATTTTGGCGATTTTATCAAAGGCAAGAAATGAAATCTATAAGCAGATGGAAGCATACATATCTTTAAGGCTGATAAGCTGAACATTTCCAGCCTTTTGCGCCGCGTCTTTCAGCCCTTTGGTGAAGGGGCTTTTAGAAAACAAAATGAAATATTTGTGGTCATAGTTCCACCGATGGGCTTTATTCACCAGCGCGTTGAGTACGTGAATATCCGAAGGTTCGTTACGGTATTTACATTCACAAAAAACAACGGAAGAAAGTTTTTCATTAATGGCCATAATATCTATTTCTTCTTCTGACTTTGTTTTGGGATTTGCGCCCCACCACCTGCCTATTTGACGAATCTTGAAAGGGAGGGCAGAATCTTTGCGACTGTTGAGCATGGCCAAGTACTCACAGCACATGGTTTCAAATATTCTTCCCATAAAACAGTTTAAATCAGGTTCTATGTCAAGATCATACAAAGATTCAGCATCTTGAGTTTGAATCATAAATTCGTTTCCCAGGACATAACGATACCAAAAAACAAACATCGTATCCAAAAGAACGTATAATGTTTTCTTTTTGTTTTTCTCCTCTGTCAATGCTGTTTCTTTGCGCATAATGCCAAGGGAAATCAGAGATGTAATATAATTGGACACCGCGCTGCTTTCAAGGCCGGTCTTTGTGGCAATATCGTTCAGGCGGGTCGAACCCTTGGCAACTGCCTCGATAATCAGATTGTACTTTATCGGTTCCCGCAGTTCCTGTTTTAGAAGGTTTGATGGTTCTTCATACAAAAATCCGGCAGTAGACAGAAAAAGTTTTATAATATTGTGCTTGACAGGTATGCTGTCATCGAAAAGTTCAAGATATTTGGGTATGCCCCCGGTAATACCATGCGTCAAAGCCTTGTCGGTAATACTGTAGCGGGGCACAAAAGACGCCGATTCCCTGTAGCTGAAAGGCCCTATTTTCATTTGAGCGGTTCTCCGTCCATAAATGGGGCTTTGATACCCCAACACCTGGTTTTCCATAAAACTCATGGAAGAACCGCAGAGGATAATCATAAGGGGAATATTTTTGAAAGCCGTATCGCAGTAATACTGCAAAATGGAAGAAATACCCGGCTCTGCCTGCGCTAGATAAGGATATTCATCAATTACCAGGATAAGAGGTTTTTGAGCCAGAGAGGCTATTTCATCAAACGCCTGTTCCCATCCTGCGAAAAAAGCCCCCTTGACGCTTTTGAGCTTCGTTGTCACCCGGCTGAATGCTTCCAGATTTCGCTTTGAATCTGTTTCTGCGGCGGTAAAAAAAACACTGCGCTTATTCCGGGTAAATTCGGCGATGAGGGTGCTTTTTCCCACTCTCCGCCTGCCGTAAACGATAACCATCTGATAGATTTTGGTTTTATAGAGATTTTCAAGTTCTTCCAGTTCCCTTTCCCTTCCCGCAAACATGACCGTCTCCTTGCTTAAACGTGTTTAACTTAAACACGTTTAAGCATATGTCTTTAAAACAACAAAGTCAAGTCGGACGGACTAATACGGCCATTAGTCANCTGCCTTGTAATTATGAAGAATCTGTGTCCTTTATGTTTGAAAATCGACAACAATAACGGGGAAAAANNGCGGGTTATCCTGAACCTCCGGTTAATCGGCATTGAAGTCGGGAAATTAATCTGCCGCTTTGAATAACCTGAATTTAGAACGCCCGTTTTTGGATAGTCTTGGTTTTTGATAATCCCACGCAAGTCTATATGGTATATAGACTTGCGTGTTCTTTCTTTTTTGAGCCGCGCAGGGTTCGAACCTCCGACCACCGCCTTAAAAGGGCGATGCTCTACCAACTGAGCTAGCGGCCCGGTAAACCATCATGGGAAACCTACTGCCAATGATTGAAAGCATCATAGCAAACGATGGAATTTATGTCAATAGGCTGAATGTTGTCAGCGCGGCACATTCCAACGACGCTATTGACACTCTCAGGCGTCTATGCTATGGTCGATAAATCCAGATAGTTAGAGTTTTCGATCGGGCAATAGCGCAGCTGGTTAGCGTACAAGTCTGGGGGACTTGGGGTCCCCGGTTCAAATCCGG
>WQRS01000245.1 GCA_009786615.1 Treponema sp.
CCTATTGCCACTACCGCTAAAATCTTATTCCAATCAATATACATTTTTTTTCCTTAAAAGACATATTTTGCTCGCCATATGAAAAACCCGTAACTATTCAATCCCTGTAAAATGCATTCAAAAAGCCGATAAACAGTAAGAGGGGAGTTTCAAAAAGATTGGGAACAAACTACAGCAGAGGCTTATTCAAACAACTGCAAGAGACGATACAACAAGTAGAAAAGCTTACAGCAGAAATCCGCGAAATAAAATCAGCCCATCAAATGGAAACGGCAAGCCTAAAAACCAAGATTGAAAGCCTGAGCAAAGAAAACACCGCCTTAAAAGCCGAAAATCAAAAGCTTAAAGCCATCATTAATAAAGACAGCAGTAACTCAAGCAAACCGCCGTCTTCTGACGGGCTTAAGAAGATATGCAACAGCCGCGAGAAAACAGGCAAAAAAGTCGGCGGACAACCAGGCCACCGAGGCTGTGTTCCAATTTTGTTTAAGAACCCTGCAACCATTATAAATCATAAGCGTAAAAGATGCGGTTGCGGCGGCACAGTTTTATATCCTGATGAGTATCGGGCGAAACAGCTAGTGGAACTGACAATCAAAGCCACCGTAACTGAGCACCGCTGTTATAGTGGCGTTTGCAGTAATTGTAAAGCAACGATAAAAAACGGTATACCGTTAAACGATAAACTGACCTACGGCGAAACAGTAAAGGCGTTTGTGGCTATGCTTGGCAGTGAAGGACTGGTCTCAATAAATCGCATAAGGATGATACTATATGAAATAACCAACGGAGCAATTGCACTATCGGAGGGTACAATAGCGAAGTGGAACAAGGAATTAAGCGGCAAATTGACGTCATTTATCAATGAAATCAAGGAAAAACTGTTGGTGCAGCCTGTTTTACGGAAGGATGAAACCGGAATCAGGGTTAACAATAGCCTGCATTGGCTTCATGTGCTTAGCAATGAGGATTACACGTTGTATTTTTCAAACAAGAAGCGTGGCAATGAAGCAGACAAGGAAATCGACATACTGCCTGCGTACAGCGGCGTTCTTGTACACGATCATTTAAAAGGGCTTTACTTCTTCAAGTGTGAACATGCCGAATGTAACGCACATATTTTACGATATTTGCAATCAGTGGTGGAAACCAACAAGCGTGCATGGGCAGTTGAGATGCTAGCGTTTTTGACAAATGCCAACAATGTTGTTAAAGAGCACAAAGCAAGGAATATACCGGCACTTGAGGAAACGGTACTGTCCGAATACCATGACCGTTACGATGAAATTCTTGAGCAAGGGTGGTCTGAGTATATTCGCGGTGAGAAAAAGGATTACAATGGTGAAGACATGAAGCTTTTGCGACGACTTAAGGAATATAAACGTGAACACTTGAGGTTCTTGTCAGATTTTCAAGTCCCGTTTGACAATAATCTTGCCGAGCGTGACCTGAGAATGATAAAGAGCAAGACAAAAGTGTCTGGCTGTTTCAGAGGCATTGATGGCGGCACCGTTTTTGCTAACATCAAAAGCTATACTTCAACTTTGAAGAAGAATTCCAGAAATATTTTCGATGGCCTAAAAGCAGCATTCTTGAATGCTCCCTTTTCATGGGCTTGAATAGTTACTGATTTCTGGCATCTTCGCTGCTATTCTATTGCTTTTTCCCGAACCGGTTACGATAGTGTTATTGGACTTAACTTCGAGCTTTCCTGTGAAATTGTTTCATTGTCCCATTGCCTGGTTGGTGTTGATTCGCGGTTGAAATACCAAAATCGACATTTGACCCAGTAAAAGTTCTCAAACGATTTGTGATAAGGAGAAGCTATCTATGACCATCAAAACCACTTCCCGTATTATAAACGCCCTTGTTGTAGGCACAATCGTTGTTGCGGCTNTGGCGCTTTTTAACCTGGCCCAAAGAGTTAACGAGGTTGACACGGTAGCCGCTAACCGCTTCAACACACTCCATTTGGTAAATGAATTCAGGATGAGTTCGGACGAGCTTACGCGGCAAGTCCGCAATTATGTTATAACAGGTGATCCGGCGGCGGAAGCGGCGTTCAACCATGTTCTCGCAGTGAAGGAAGGAAAGCATCCAAGGCCTATGGATTCCCAGGTCGCTCCCGGCGAGACCTGGGTTTTGCTGAACTTGATGCGGGAACACGGCATCACCGACCAGGAATTCACTCTGGTGGAAAGGGCAAATGAGCTTTCGCAGCATCTTATCTTACTGGAAATCCAGGCCATGTACGCGGTCAGGGGCATTTTCATGGACGCCCGGAAGGAGTTTACGGTACATGGAGATCCTGACAGGGAGCTGGCCATAAGCCTGGTGTTCGGCGAAATTTACGATAACGAAATGAAGGCAATTATGGTCCCGATGTCCGAGTTCGAACGGCAAGTCAATGAACGGCTTGTCAGATCGGTGGAACAAACGATGCGCGGGCAATACACCGCCCTGGTCATCGCTTTTATCGCCCTTGCGCTGGTTCTTCTTTTCGCGATTTTTAATTTCATATATAACGCGGCTTTTATTGTGCGTCCGCTGTCGGCTGTAGCCTCCATGCTTAGGACGGTAGTGGAGGGCGGCAAAACGCATCTTGGCAGGCGCATTAACATAAAGACGAAAAATGAAATTGGCGATCTGGCGGAGTTCTTCAACAAAACCTTTGAAAATATCAGCGGCCTTGTTAACCTGATTAAAGCCAAGTCCGCCGAACTAATGAATGTAGGCAACGATCTTTCCGTCCACATGTCACAAACCGCGGCGGCGGTGAATCAAATTACCGCCAATGTCCGCAGCATCAAAGAAAGGGTNCTCTCCCAAAGTGCCAGCGTCACGGAAACCAGTTCGACAATGGAGCAGCTTACAGGCAACATCAAAAAGCTTGGCAACCATGTTACTGACCAGAGTGCGCATGTTTCCAATGTCTCTTCCGCGGTCGAGGAAATGGTAGCCAATATCCGCTCAGTAACCGATACCCTGGTCAGAAATGACGCCAAT
>WQRS01000246.1 GCA_009786615.1 Treponema sp.
ATGGAATCCATTGCAAAGCAGATATGCCCGCCATAAAAATGCCCGCCGTGATATACCGATTTTGTTTCCGGATCAATGAGAGGGTTATCGTTGGAGCTATTCATTTCTGTCTCAATAAAACTTCTCATGGTATCGCCGGCATCATAAAAGAGTCCGATAACATGGGGAGCGCAGCGGATCGAGTAAGAATCCTGAATACGCCCGGAATCAGAAAGCGGTGAACAGGGAAGGGCGGCGCGTATTTTTTCCGCCGCGAGAGTCTGCCCGGGATGAGGTTTAAGTTCAAAGAGCTGTTTATGAAAATGATAAATATTGCCCTTTAAGGCTATGGAATTCATTGCGGTGACGCGGCAGGTGAGATCCGCAAGGTATTCTGCCTGAGAAAAAGCAAGAGCTGCTACTGCGTTCATAACCGCAGTTCCATTCATTATTGCAAGGGCTTCCTTGGGGTAAAATTGATGCGGCTGTCTTCCAAGCTCTGCAAGCACATCGGCAGAGTTACGGATTGTGTTTTTGTACGTTACTTGCTGCTCTCCAATAAGCGCTCTGGCAAGGTAAGAAAGAGGGGTAAGGTCGCCGGAAGCGCCCACCGAGCCTTCCTGGGGCACGAGCGGCAAAATATCATGTTCAATAAAAAAGTGAATTGCTTGAAGGAGTTCTATACTTACACCGGAAAAACCTTTCGCCAGCGTATTGAGCCTGATAATCATCAAAGCTCTGACAGTTTCATTGTCGAAATAATCCCCCATACCGCAGCCGTGAAAGCGAGCCAAGTTGATTGGTAGTTTACGATAATGTTCCGGATTAACTTGTTCGGTACAGGAATCGCCATAACCGGTGGAGACACCGTAGATCTTGCCATGTGCTTTTAGGAGGTCGTTAACAACAGCAGATCCAGCCTGTATTTTAGTGACAAATTCGTGTGAATCACAAAGTTTTACACTTATTTCCTGTTTTGCCGCTGCAGCAAGATTTTCGATAGTGAGCCTATCCCTGCCTATTTCCAGCATACTTTTCATGTAAAAGCACCCCTTCGAATAGGATTATATTGAGCATTTACATTTTAGGCAAGGCTCCGCAGTACCTCATTCATTGCCAAGCGCGCTTACTCTGGAGCTACCGGTGATAACGACCATCCGTTTCATACCATTCCTCCGTTTACTGAAATTACCTGTCGCGTTATATATGAGGCCGCATCGGAAAGGAGGAATACCGCCAGAGCCGCCACTTCTTCCGGTTTGCCCGTTCGCCCCATAGGAACAAACGGGAGTGCCTTGTCCAGCGGCACTTCTGCTATCATGTCTGTTTCGATGATGCCGGGAGCGATGCAGTTAACGGTGATGGAGCGGCTGGCAAGTTCCACTGCGAGGGCTTTTGTTGCCCCGATAATGCCTGCTTTGGCAGCGCTGTAGTTTACCTGTCCCCGATTTCCCGTGATTCCCGACACCGACGAAACCGTGATAATCCGTCCCTGCTTCTTGCGGCAGATGGGCATTATCAGCGGGTGCAATATGTTGTAAAAACTGTCAAGGTCGGTGCGGATAACCGAGTCCCATTCGTCCCCGGTTAAAGCCGGAAAAGCGTTGTCTGCGGAAATACCGGCGTTGCTGATAATTCCCCAAAACGCGCCGTTGTCTTCTGTCAATTTTTCAAGCTTCACGCGGCAGTCTTCCCTGTCGGAAACGTCAAACTGAATCAGTTCTATTTCGCCGCCTTTTTCACGAACTTCTTTTTCCAATGACTCTGCCGCTTCTTTGCCTTTGTTATAATGTGCCACTATTCGATATCCGGCCTCGGATGCGGCCAGAGCGATTGCCCGGCCTATGCCTCTGCTTGCTCCGGTAATTAAAACATGCTTCATTGTTTCAACCTTTGTTCTGTTTCGTTGTCAACTTCGATAACCGTCAAATTTCCGCTTATGGTCAAGCATACCACAGTATTTGGCGATTTGTTAAGGCGCGTAATGCCTCAAAATAAAATCTAACCGAAAGGCGTTGCAACTCGTGTAAGAAATCATGCACTATAGATTAGTATGCTGAGACTATCCATAGCACATTATACCATAGGTTTGTCGATTTTATCAAACAATGATACGGCGAAAGCACGGCAAAAAAGCCTTGCAAGTGCTGAGGCAAGACGTATTTTGTCCTTACTTGAAGGCCAACCGATAGATGAAAACGACATTACCAGGGAGCCACAGGGACGCCCTTTTTTCCCGGGCCGCGNTATAGATTTTAACATTGCCCATTCCGGACTGCTGGTTGCAGTTGCTCATATCAGGGGCAAAAACCTGCGCACCGCTTGTGATATTGAGCACGTGCGCCCTCGTGCGGGGATTTCAGAAGTCACAAAAAGGGTTTTCTCTGCCCATGAAACAAAATACCTTTATCCTCGCGGCAAATTTAACCAAGTGCGTTTTTTTCAGATATGGACACTGAAAGAATGCTTTCTAAAACTCCGGGGGCTTTCGGTATTTGACATGACCGCCGCACCGTCTTTTATCAACGGCAAGGAACAACGCTTTACGTATAACGCCCCTTCTCCTTCCCCGCTTTCTTTCAGGCTGTACGAACTTTCGGACAACTCTGGCGAACGTTACCTGCTGGCAACGGCCATTGAAGGGGCCGTACAAACACAGCCTGAAATACAGTGGTTTTCTCAATCCGCCTTTGACTGCAAAATGATAGCGGAAATAAAAGCCGCACCCAAGCCGCCTGAAACCATGAGCTCGAAAAAGTGAATCGATAAATCGGAGGGGGATACAAAATTATCTATGCTTTTGTAAAAATTTTGTAATTAACGCATCATATTCCACTTTCTGTGAAGCCCTGACATGTGAGTGTCTGCCTTTTGGGAAAAAGCGAACCTCTTTATGCTTCGACGCACACGCTTCGAACAATTTTTCGCTGTTTGGTTTAATACAAAACTTATCTCTAGCACTCCAGATAAACAAAATTGGTATATCAATATCTTTCATGTATTTTATCGGAGTTTCTTTAAAAGGTC
>WQRS01000247.1 GCA_009786615.1 Treponema sp.
ATTCCTTTTATTGCACAATCGTTGGGATACCCGCTGCAGGGAAGGCTGTTTCAACAATTCGCCGCATCGCCCTGGATTGTTATTTTTGGTTCCGCTTTTATGATGATTGTTGTGGTAATGTTTGCGTACAGGTATTTTAAGAAGGTGATGGCGTGAAAAGTGATGGTAAATTATTGACTTTTATTAACCAGTCTGTTAAACTGGTTTGCAGAGGTTAATTATGGCACAACAGCAAATCGGAGCATTTGAAGCAAAAACCCATTTTTCCCGCATCATTGGAGAAGTCGAGCGCGGCGCTGGTTATGTAATCACCAAACGTGGAAAACCTGTGGCGAAAATTATCCCTTTTGAAAAAGAAAAGGAAATGACCAGAGGGGAAGTGTTCGAGGGGTTCAGGGAATTACGTAAACTTTATCGTGGAAAACCGGGAGATTTTAACATTCGTGAGGCAATTGAGGATGGACGGAAATAATGAACTATGTGTTTGACGTATCTTTTGTCGGTGCTCAAATTATACCNGACGAAAAGAATCCACTTGTAGATAAACTACAGGCAACTATTGGTGAGGAAGAAGAAATATTTATACCTCAGTTATTGTGGTATGAAATATCCAACATTTTCAGAAACCTGACTCTGCGCAAACGTTATACATTTGATGAAGTGTTACAGTTCTTTCCCTTGTTAGTTGCCATCCGCTTAACAACTGATTTTGAAGCGGGAGCTGCACATTCCGAAAAGCTCCTGCGCCTGTGCAATGATTATAACCTCAGTGCGTATGATGCTGCTTATTTGGAACTTGCGGGGCGAAAAAAAGCCGTCCTTTGCACTTTGGATGAAAATCTTATGAAAGCCGCGGAAAAATACGGCGTTGTTACACTGAAATGAGTGGTATCAATACCGCAGGGCAAGCCGCAGTCAATAACAACCGAAGCTTCGTAAAAAACTTTTTGCTTGACACATTATGGTGCGCTCATGGTATAATGCTAAAATGCGTATCGGGACAGTAAAAGAGATCAAACACAACGAATATAGAGTCGGTCTAACGCCGACCAATGCGCGGGAGTACGTGAATTACGGGCACCAGGTCTTTGTGCAGGCCGGAGCCGGGGAAGGTTCTTCGCTTGCGGACGAGGATTATGCCGCCGCAGGCGCCACGATTATGGGTACGGCAGAAGAAGTGTGGGAAACCTGTGACATGATCATCAAAGTCAAGGAGCCCTTGGCTGATGAATATTCGCTTATAAGGGAAAATCAAATCATTTACACATATCTGCACCTGGCGGCGGACAGGAAGCTCACCGAAGTGTTGCTGTCCAACAAGTCAAAAGCGGTGGCTTACGAGACCATTCGGGACTCAGAGGGCGGGCTTCCGCTCTTGAGGCCGATGAGCGAGATTGCCGGAAAGCTGGGTGTGCAGGCGGGCGCGCGCTGCCTTGAGAAGCCTATGGGCGGACGTGGAGTGCTGCTTGGCGGAGCGGTCGGGGCGGCAAAAGCGAACGTGGTTATCATAGGCGGGGGTGTTGTTGGCACTGCCGCGCTGAAGATGGCGCTTGGGCTTGGCGCAAACGTAACGATTTTTGACAAGAATCTTGATCGTCTGGCGTATCTGGACGATGTATTTAACGTACAGACAATGTACTCAACCCAGGTTGCCATCGAAGCGGCACTGCCGTCGGCTGACTTGGTTATCGGCGCGGTATTGATACCGGGCGCTGCCGCACCCAAACTGCTAAAACGCGAGTCTCTGAAGCTCATGAAGCCAGGCTCGGTTATCGTGGATGTGGCGGTGGATCAGGGCGGTTGTTGTGAAACCACCAGAGTTACCTATCACGACGATCCTACCTTTGTTGTGGACGGCGTGGTGCATTACTGCGTTGCCAATATGCCTGGTGCTGTAAGCCAAACCTCGACCTTTGCCCTGACCAACGCCACATTGAGCTACGGTCTTAAGATCGCGAACCTTGGACTTGAAGCCGCCGTAAAAACCGACAATGGTCTTATGCTTGGGGTGAACTGCTATAAGGGACATCTTACCTGTGAGGAAGTAGCAAGAGACTTTGATATGCCGTATACGGCACTTGATAGTTTGCTGTAACGTCCGGCAAAAAGGAGACGTTACATAATCGCAGTAACAAATAACCCGATGGTTTGTGATAAATTCAAGGGCAGGCTTGAATTTTATGGCACAGACTATCTGGGTGTTTTAAAAGCCGTAAGGGACAAAATTCATCTTGGACACAGTCTTTTGACACATCCGCTTTCCGGCAGTGTAAAGCCGTGGGAAACGCCGTATAAAACGGTTATTGTAACCGGCGAAAAAGGCGTGCTCAATGATGCGACTTTTGCTGAAGTGTTCGCTAAAGACATTGCCATCATAGAAGAAAGCATTCAGACGTGTATAAAATTCGGCGCGCAGGATTCAAAAAAAGAATGGGATGAAAGAACGCTTGNGGATTTTCAGTTAATCGATTATAATCTAATTTCCACAGGGAGTAACACATAATATATATGAATGACACAATATATGATGTAATAATAATTGGTTCCGGCCCTGCGGGGCTTTCAGCGGGCATTTATTCAGGGCGCAGCCGTNTGTCCACNCTTGTTATNGAAAAGTCAAAGGCAGGCGGACAGGCTGCGATTACCAGCGACATTGAAAACTACCCAGGATCTGAAGAAGAGGAAACCGGACCGAAGCTTATTGCAAAAATGGTCAAACAAGCCGAACGATTTGGCGTACAGCGGGTGACTGACGAAGTAACAGCNGTTGAGCTTTCCGGCAACATCAAAAGCGTTACCGGGANAAANGCTGANTATCGCGCCAAAGCTGTTATCATCGCAAGCGGCGCAATGCCGAAGCTGATTGGNTGTCCGGGCGAAGNTGAGTTCACCGGAAAGGGCGTTTCCTATTGCGCAACCTGCGACGGGGCGTTTTTTGAAGAAATGGAAGTGTTCGTTGTGGGAGCAGGCGATTCAGCGATTC
>WQRS01000248.1 GCA_009786615.1 Treponema sp.
AATAGTTCATTAAACTCAAGCGGGGAAAGCGGACGGCAATTTATCCCTGTGAAGGCGCTTAAAAACTCCCTGAACTCCGCCGCCAAAAGCCCCAAATAAATGCCCGGATTTCCGTTTTTCTTAAGATTTCCTTCGTGACGCAAGCGGCGCAAAAACCGCATCATGGCACGCAGTAAATACCCTCGCCGAAACTGAAGCCAAAAGCCCTCAAAGTTGCGTCTGCCCCACACGCTAACGGCAATGCTCAAAAAAACGATCAAAATGACGGCGGTTATGCTTCCGTAAATTAAAAGACCGGTTCCCGGTACTGCCAGCGGCGCGGCAGGCATGGAAAGTTCCATTGACTCACCGGCAAGCACAGAAGCCACATTCGCATAAAGCCCTGAAAGCTTTAAGGGTAAACCATCTTCATTAAGACTTGCAAATTCGATAGGTGGAAAATACAGCGTTCCTGTAGCAAACGGGATAAAATCGATGAGCAACCTTGTTGTGCCGCCCCTGCGCTCAAGTTCTATGCGCGTAATGACAAAAAAAGCGTTTTCCTGCAGATGCGGAGGATGTGTCCGGACAAAAGGGGCGGCATGGGAGAAATCCCCGCCAAGCGTTACAAGCAAGCGGGCTTGATCGCCCACAAAAATAGTCAGCGGCATAAGGAAGGATGAGAGCACATCCTCGGCTGCAACTTGAGCGGGGGACAAAAGAAAAGCGGCAAAAACGAAAAGCGCCTGTAAAAAGCGCTTTTTAGCCTTTGTTTTCGCTTTTACCCCGGTTTTTGCTTCTAGTGCCGCAACAGGAAAACTCGCAAGAACCACGCAATTTGCCTCGCCGGTTTTCTGTCGCTTTCTGCTTAGGAACGGATTTTCCACAGCGCTTATCCCCATCCCACGCTTGCCAGATTTTGTTAGTTTGTCGGGAAGGGCGGATTTGAACCGCCGATTTCTTGGTCCCGAACCAAGCGGATTAGCCTCTATCCCACTTCCCGAAAGATGTTCAGATTGTAAAGAAATTAAAGCGTTGTGTCAAGCGCCCGCATTGCCTTACGTTAAATAAAACCTTCTATCACTTGGCTTGTCAATCAACTTTAAACCGTGAAACCTCCTTCATTAGCGCCACAATGTTCTCATGGGTCAGGGTGCTNATGTTNTTGACCGAATTCAGTGAGGAATCAATCTGCTCGGTGCCGTAGGTCATCTTGTCTATATCCTGCATTGCTTTTTCAAGATTTTTGCTTTCATGAATTACTTCATCTACGCCCCTAAGCATTTCATCAGTGCTGGCGTTTACCTGCTGCGTGATCGCGACTACTCTGCTGACCCCTTCAAGCACATGTTTGCTTCCAGTGCTCTGTTGCTCCATTGAATTGAGGATGTTTTCTTCCTGCTGTGCTACCGTTTTAACGCTAGAATCAATAGCCTCAAATTTGTTTAATACGTTTTCTGTGGATCGGGTTATGTTATCGATAGATTGTTTCATCTTCTTTAAAACAGCGCCTATGGTCTTGGATTGCTGGCTGGAGCTTTCTGCCAGTTTGCGAATTTCAGCGGCGACAACAGCAAAGCCCCTGCCTGCCTCTCCGGCATGGGCTGCCTCAATTGCGGCGTTCATAGAAAGCAGGTTTGTTTGGCTGGCTATGTTTTCTATTACTGTGTTAATTTCCAAAAGCCCTTTGGAATCACGAACTATTTCCTGTATATCCTGCACAATTCCATGCAAGCCTGATCGCCCGACTTCAGAGCTTCCCATTAGTGCTTTTACGTTGGTGTCGTTTTCTGCCAGTGTATCGGTTACTGACCTGATATTGGCTACCATTTCTTCGACTGCCGAAGAAACGTCGGAAATATGCACACTTTGATCATTGATATTACCGCCGAGTTTATTGATGTTGCCTGCAAGCTGTTCCATGGTCGAATTGGTTTGTGCGACGCTGACGCTCTGGGATGCAACCCGGTTTTTGATGCTGTTGACATTCGCTGTAAGCTGGTTCACCGCCGCTGCGGTTTGAGTCATGTTGCTGGCAAGATGATTACCTATGTTCGAAAGACTCCCCACCTGTTGTTTCACTGTAGTGATCATCTTGCTCAACGCTTCCATGGTTTTGTTAAAAGAACGCGCAGCATTGGCTATTTCGTCCCGCCCTTTTTCCGGAAGCCTCTTTGTCAGATTGCCGTCTGATATATCAGTGAGTGCTTGAGTCAAAAAGCTGATGGGTTTAAGAAAAGAAGAAGCTATTAATGCCGCAAGTATCACTATGATGCTTGAAAATATAATGGCCACCACCAAGGCAAGTGTGGAAGCTCGCCTCAACGACAGGACATGCTCAAGAGGAAATTCCGCGCCCCACACGGCGATAACCTGCCCGTCTTCAATAACAGGCATAAATGCTGCAACAAAGGTTCCCCACGCATCGGTGAATTCACCGGTAATAGCCGATCTTCCTGTAGCGAAAACCTCAGTGATTTCAGGCGGTGGGTCATCCCAAGAGTAAATAGTCGCTCCTTAAAATTACTGTAAGTCTATATGTCACAAAGAAGTAGGTTCTAAAAGGGGGAGTCAAAAAGAACCGAATATGTTAGAATAATGAATAAAAACCGGCAAAACAGGGAGGGCTAAAAACAAGTTTTTTATGAAAGGCACATTACCGGATCAAACCCAGCGAGAATTGTATCGCCCTATGTTATGCGACATGATAGACCCAAAGCACGAACTGGCGCTATTAGCAGACAGAATCAATTGGGATTATTTTGAAAATGAATTCAGTTCTCTATATTCGACTGAAGGCCAGCCCGCAGTCCCAATCCGGCTGATAGTAGGTTGCCTTATTTTGAAGCAGCTAAAAAATCTGGGAGATGAAACGCTGGCCAAGGCATGGATAGAAAATCCGTATATGCAATATTTTTGCGGGATGCGGTGTTTCGAGCACCGGTTTCCGTTTAACCCCAGCGACTTTGTCCACTTTCGCAAACGGATAGGAGAAAGCG
>WQRS01000249.1 GCA_009786615.1 Treponema sp.
GAAGAAGTCGTTGAGATTGTGGACGGAATTCCTTCTTTGGCAAAAGCCGCTGAAGCATCGCAAGGGGAAATACCTACACATTTGAAAAAGGAACTGCGGACGGTTCTTTCATACATGGACAGGCTTCTTGAGGCTTTGCCGGATGAAAAAATCGAGGAGTTTGCCAGATCCAAACATTACGACACGTATAAAAAGCTTTTCAAGGAATTGGGGCTTGCTTAATGGGGCTGTATGATAAAGCGCTTTTGCTTGTCCAATCCGGAACTTCTCGTGAGGGAAGCAAAAGTGCTTTAATGGAAAGGCTTCAACGCCTGCCAAGAAAAAAAACAACTCCATACACCGCTTTAAGCCTTCTCAAAGCTAATGCCGGGTTTGAGTCCGGTGTCTGCCTTGCCATTAAAGACGGCAATTATTCAAGTTATACTTCTGTGGGTTTTGGCGTTGAAAAGCTGTCTGTACCTTCACAGTTGATGCAAACTAAGGAAAACAATTCGGGTGGGTATTTTAAGCTGGAATCGGACGATTTGTACCAAGTCTTTAACGCCAAAAACCCCAAAAAAGATCTGGTTTACTGGGTTTTTCCGCTGGGCGGCAATGCCGTTATGGTTGCAGGGGCAAAATCCCCGGAGTTTGACCCTGCGGTCGTTTCTGCCGTTCTTAAAAATGTCGATGGGACTATATTTTTACCATTTCAGCCGGAACCAGCGGAGCCAAATTCTCCCAACGCGGCAGAAAGGGAAATAGCCCTTTTCCACAAGACGCATCCTTTTTTCTCCTGCGTAGTACTTGAAGATAGTCTTTCCGGTGAAATTAATTTTTGTCAGGAAGTTTCGGCAATGCTTGACAGTTCCGCAACGGTTGTTACCTTGAAAGAAAAAATCCTTTTGATACTGCTTCCCCAGTCCAAAGACCGGGACCTGATAGCGCACAGGCTTTCACATACCCTTTCCGCCAAAGTGCTTTTTTCTTTTGATTCCGAAGACCCAAGCGCCGCTTTTTCCAACATCAGTTCACTTTCATAAACAATGAAGCAGGAAAAAATTCATCTGCTGCATTCCCGGTACAACCCGCAGGCGGAAGCGGATCGCTTCATAAACTCACTTTCCAATTCACTTTCCCTTGGTGAAAAAACCCGCTTTTTTATCCTCATAGAGCCGGGGCTTGGATACATGGTTGCCCCGCTGAAAAAAAAAGTTCCCGGCGCAAAGATTGTTGCCCTGCACGCTCAAGCTCATGAAAGCGCACTTTCTAAAGAATCCGGCATCCAGCCGCCTGATTCCTTTTGGTATCCTGAAATGGGAATATCGTTGCAGGATTTTCTTGAGCGGGAAATACCTGATACCCTTGCGTCAGAAATACGCATCCTTGAATGGCGTCCGGCGCTTGCTGTGTACGGAGGCGAGTACCTCGCGCTAATCGAAAAAAGTGCTGAGTTTATTAAGCGGATAGACGCAAGTGCAAGGACGTTTAACGCGTTTGGCAAACGCTGGTTTAGAAACTTTTTTAAAAACTTGCACATCATGCGCACCGTACTGCGCCCGCCGCCTTTAAGCATTCCGCTTGTCGTTGCAGGTTCCGGTCCGTCGCTGGAGGACACAATTCCCATTTTTAAAGAGGGCGCAAAAAACGATGAGGTTTTTGTGCTTGCCGCTTCTTCTTCCTATGCGGCGTTGGCGGCGGCGGGAGTGCGCCCGCAAATGACCATCACCACTGATGGCGGGCAATGGGCGCTCTTTCATCTTTTTGAGTGTTTTCGCTCAAGCGCGTTTTCAGAAAACTCCCCAGGGGAAAAAGCGCCCGTTTTGGCGGTATTGCTGACAGCGGCGCTCCCTTCCCAGTGCGCCGGTGTGCCAATTTTACCGGTAAGCGACGGGAGTTTGTGGCAAACGCTCGTTCTGAAAGAGATGAATATTCCGTTTGTCACGCTGCCGCAGCGCGGAACAGTTTCTGCCTCCGCATTGGACTTGGCGTTTACCCTTACTTCAGGTGATATTTTCATTGCTGGACTCGACCTTGACTTCAAAAACATTCGCTGTCACGCCCGCCCTTACGCCTTTGACCGTTTTTTGGAAGAAAGCGCTTTCAGGTTATCCCCTGTCCACTCGCAAGCTTTCAAGCGGACAAGACTTTTGAAAGCGGGCGGGAGCTACGGCATTTACGCCGCATGGTTTAAAAATCAGATGCGCGCTTATCCCCGGCGGCTTTATTCGCTTGGGAAAAATAACGAGGTTTTTGATATTCTTGAAAATAAAAACCGCTGCTTTGTAAAACCAAAGCAAAAAGCGAAAAACTCCCGACAGGAAATATCAAGTGCTTTTATGCGGCAGAAAGAATCTCAAATGATTGACCTCAAATTCGAGGATTCTCCTTCTGTTTTGGCTTTTGGCATTTTGGAGAAAGCCCTGCAAAACCCGCTTTTTTCTGCGCCGCTTAAAAAAGATCTGTGCCAGATTTTGAAAGGCGGCAAAGCGGATACAAGTGATGATGAACTTAAAGATGTTTTGCGCGAGTATGTTTTTGGGGAGCGGGCTTAATGGACAAGAAGTATTTTTTTGACCGCAATCTTCTTGCCCTTTCGCAAAAGAACGCCGAATTGTGCGCGCGGCTTTCAAAAGCGGAAACAACGCTTAACCGCTACAAGTTTTTGGAATCCCGATCAGGGGAGGTAATCCCTGCAAGCGTAACGATTGAAGGAACAGCTCATCCCCTCCATTCGACAATGGATCCGCAAAGGGAAGCAAATCGCCTTATCGACTCACAGGGAAGTGAAGGTTTTCTTGTCTTTTTGGGGCTTGGCGGGGGCTACTATGTTGAAGCCGCGCTGCAACGTAGCGATGTTGGTTTGGTATTGGTAATCGAGTACGATCTCAACGGGCTTGCTGAACTTTTGTGCCACAAAGATTACGCGCGTCTTTTCGGCGATCCGCGTTTTCGCCTCATTACCGATGTCAGCGGACAGGAACTTGAAAAGCA
>WQRS01000250.1 GCA_009786615.1 Treponema sp.
CGGCGCTCAATACTCATCGTGTCAGGCATGGTGAGTATTATCCTGTAGCCTTTGACCGCCGCAATGTACGCAAGCCCAATGCCTGTATTTCCGCTTGTCGGTTCGATAATAATCGTCCCTTCTTTCAGACTTCCGTCTTTTTCAGCCGCTTCAATCATCGCCAGCGCAATGCGATCTTTCACGCTGTGCATTGGGTTAAAACTTTCCAGCTTAACATACACAATAGCCTGACTGTCGTTAATTTTGTTGATTTTGACCAGCGGCGTATTTCCGATAAGGTCAGTAATTAATTCAACTCGTGCCATAAAAACTCCATTTACTTAAGATTAGCAAGGCTTAGGTTTTTCAGCCTTCCGCAGGCTTCTTCCACATCCGCACGGTGTCCGAAAGCCGAAAACCGAATAAACGATTGACCTGCCGGGCCGAAACCCGCTCCCGGCGTGGTGACAACCTGACACTTTTCAAGAATTGCTGAAAAGACTTCCCAACTGTCCATGCCGGGGAAGCGCGCCCAAATAAACGGCGAGTTCTCCCCGCCAACGCACGTTATGCCCAAACTCTCAAGCGCGCCGCGGATGAGCTTTGCGTTGCCCAAATAAAAATCGCAGAGCGTGCGCACTTCTTTTAAGCCCTCGCTTTCCAGAGCCGCAATGCCGCCTGATTGTGCGATGTTGGACGCACCGTTAAAAATGGTTCCGGTAATCCGCGACCAATCAGCGTGCACGCTTTCCCCGCCTGAGTATTTGAGTTTTTTTGAAACGGTAGTCCAGCCAAGGCGCACACCGGTAAAGCCTGCAAACTTGCTGAACGAGTTGACTTCAATGGCGCAGGTTTCAGCGCCGTCAATTTCAAAAATAGTTCTGGGGAGGCTTTCGTCCCGAATATATTCCGAATACGCGGCATCAAAAACGATGATGCAGCCTTTTTGCTGTGCCGCTTTCACCAGATCTTCCAACTGCGGG
Source organism: Treponema sp. (assembly GCA_009786615.1). The sequence goes on from WQRS01000250.1 coordinate 963, forward strand.
CGGGTGGACACTGCGCCGGTTGGGTTATTCGGTGAGCAAAAATAAAGAAGGCTGCCTTGAGGCAGAAGTGAAAGGTTGGGAAAGTAATCGTTTTCAGCGGTGCAGGGAAGGTAGGTGATGCCTGAATAGCCGGAATCAACCCAGCCGCCTGCCGCGCCAATCAATACCGAGCCGTCAACGTACACAGGGTAGGACGGGTCTTGCACGGCAACAGGAGTTCCCGCTCCAAACAAAAGCTGCAGGCGGCCTATGTCGCACTTTGCGCCGTCAGAAATAAAAATCTCTTCTGCGGAAAACTTATCGTTGTAAAACACCTTCGCGATTTTTTCACGCAGTTCCAGCGCACCTTCATCCTGATAACCGGAATATCCTTCAAGCGATGCCAGCTTGCGCGCACCTTCTACAAGCCCTGAATTTGTATGCGGCAATATCGGCTCGGTGGTGTTTCCAACTCCAAGACTGATAATGCGCGCCTGCGGATTTGCCTCTGCAAACGCACGGCGGCGTTTGGCGATTTCCGGAAATAAATATCCGGCTTTAATGTTTGCGATACATTGACTTCTCTTTAACATTCTTCCTCCAAAAAATAACGAACTTAAACCCTCAATAGCTTATTGCAAAACTAATAAACGTCTGCAAAAAATCACTGCGAACATTATGCGATACGCCCATGCTGAATACCGGCGCCCTTAGGCGGGTAATGTAAAACGAAAGCATACCCATATATCCGTGGTCAAAAGAAAAATCGGGCAGCGCTGTTCCCCGCGAATGCGCCAACTGATAACCAAGCGACACGGAAAGCGTGCCAAGCCTGAACCTGAAAAGGCTTTTTTCAAGACTTGCTGACACGCTCGCATAATTTTGCGCAGAAAAATTTTTGGGCAGTATAACAATTTGCGCGGCAACTGGCAAGGACTCAAAAAGCACAGGCGCTTGCGGCGCAAAAAAAAGCCCCATACGCAAATTGGCCCTAAACCCGGGAATAATAGGTTGTTCCCACGCGCCGCGAATTTGAACCGTCTCAAAAAAATTATTGAAAAAATCAGTGTAAATCACATAACGGACAGACAAAGCCCGCTGAGAAATAAAATAACCATCCCAAGTATTTTTGTGCAAAGACAATTCTCCGCCTGCACCAAACATGGAAAGGGAAGACGGCTCTTCAGGCAGGATGTACGCTAAATTATTAGACCTTCGGTCGTTAAACGAAAAAAGCGCTGAAAAGTATAACAGGTCAGAATTCGCAATCAGCGGAAAATTAATCGTAGAGTGAAACGAAACAGCATTAACATTAAATCGGCGCAAAATATAATTGTTTTGATCTCTATCGTGGCGCTCCCGCATTGAAAAAGATGCCGTATTCGCTATGCTTGGCAAGTGCGCGGCGCGGCGGCTAAAAAAATATCCCGCTGTCACAGTCCAGCCTTCGGCGTTAAAAATTGCCGTCACATACATCTGATCTATAAGACCAAAAGCATTCGCGTCAAAAAACGATGCGCCGCCGCCGATTCCGCCAGCATCTCCCGTTATTATTGGTATGGGAAAAATTGACCAGCGCTCATATACTTCTACCGCAAGCACCTGCCCCTGTATTTCCACCGAAAGCGGCCGGAGAATTATTGTCGATTCAATTGCCGCCGCAACATCATCCAGGTTTAGCGAGCTTACTTCCATTCCGATAAACCTTCGCAACGCCCGCTCCGCCGCGGAAAACCTTGTCCGCATGAGCCCGGTTATGGAAATACCTGTGATGTAGATGTGGTCTGATACAAAAGCCGGTTCTTCAAAAATCGTATCTTCCTCCGATCCGTTAAGGGCTGCCAAAAATGAAATACCGCAGAAAAAATGCGCCAAAAGCAACAGCAAAGGCAAAAAGCGAAACGGAGGAAAATACTTCAAAAGCTACCTTCTCTTGTGCGAGGCTGTCGCAAAAACTGAAGTTTTGCAACAGCCTCAATTTGATGCGCTTAAACTAAAAAGTTTTAAGTTCATTTA
>WQRS01000251.1 GCA_009786615.1 Treponema sp.
GCTTTTTCTTCCTGGGCAAGGCGCTGTTCCTTCTGCTCAAGCCACGAAGAATAATTCCCTTTCCATGGAATTCCTTCCCCGCGGTCAAGTTCCAAAATCCAGCCTGCAACATTGTCCAAAAAATAGCGGTCGTGCGTGACGGCGATTATCGTACCTGCGTAATCCTGCAAATGCCGCTCAAGCCAGGCAACTGTTTCCGCGTCCAGGTGGTTTGTCGGCTCATCAAGGAGCAAAATATCAGGCTTTTTTAAAAGCAGTCTGCACAGTGCGACACGGCGCTTTTCGCCCCCCGAAAGATGGTCAATCGTTTGCTCCGCTGGTGGACAGCGCAACGCTTCCATTGCAAGTTCAAGGCGGCTGTCTAAATTCCAGCCGTCAGCGGCTTCGATTTTCTCCTGAAGCTCAGCCTGCTTTGCTCCAAGTTTATCGTAATCCGCATCAGGGTCGGCAAACGCTTCACTTACCTTATCAAATTCCGCCAAAAGGTCAACCAGATTNTGGACGCCCTCAGATACTATTTCTTTNACGGTTTTTCCCGGTTCCAAATGCGGCTCTTGCTCAAGATAGCCGATTGTGTAACCCGGGCTTATGGAAGTTTCCCCGGTAAACTCACTATCAACACCTGAAAGTATATTCAGGAGGCTTGATTTACCTGAACCGTTAAGACCGAGCACGCCAATTTTTGCGCCNTAAAAATAGGAAAGGTTTATGTCTTTTAAAACCTGTTTGGTGCCGTGCTTCTTTGAAACCCGGTACATGGAGTAAATTACTTTCTTGTCATCAACTGTGGGCATATCACAATAGTAACTCATAACGCGCAAAGAAAATAGATGCGCGTGATTATTTTTTTTGCACAAAAAGAAGAGCACAGAAAAACGCGGTCAAAGGCATGGCAAACAAAATGCCAAGAATCCCCGACAGAGCTTTAAGAATTTCTACAACAATCATTTCGCTGTTAAGCAGGCTGAAAAGGGAGCCTGAAAACACTGTAATAAGCAAAATCACCGATAAAGATGTTCCTATGTACGCAAGCACAAGTGTGTTCGCCATGCTTCCCATGATGTCGCGCCCAATGGAAATGCCTGATCGATACAGGGTTTCAAACGTAATAAAACGGGCTTTTTCCTTTATTTCCCAAAGCGAAGATGCTATCGACAGCGCAACGTCCATTATCGCCCCCATCGCGCCTATGATGATGCCTGCAAAAATGATCGCGCGCAGATTTATCGAAACGCCTCCGGGAAGGGCTGTGAGAAAGCGCGAATGTTCATCGACAACGCCGGTTAAATACAATGCACTGTCCATGATTAACGCGATAATTCCTGTTACCGCAAGTCCGCCGGCGCAGCCAATCGCCGCCGCAAGCGCTTTTTTGTTAAAACCTACGACCAACAGCAGCGTCATTGTTATTACGTAGGCGCAGACCAAAAGTGCCATGATGTAAATGTTTGCCCCGGAAAGTATTGCGGGGATAAAAACACCAAACACTGCGGCACAGGTGAAGGCGAGGGAAAGGAGGGTGTTAAAGCCTTTTTTACCGCCGAACAGCAGAATGCAGAGGGTAAAAATGGATGCAAGCAAAAGCAGCCTGTTTGTCCGCAAATGTCCGTCAAAAAACCATTCGTTTATGCCTTCGCTGTAAAACAGTAAAACCCTGTCGCCGGACTGTACTTCCCGCACGGCGGCGAGGGAAAAATCACCCAAAGATTGCGAAGCCGTAACGATTCTGCCGCGTTTTTGCCCTTGGGTAATTTCAGCGCGGAAAACAAGTATGTAACCGTGAAAATAAGCNAAATCATCAAAGCCGTACGGTTCGGTACGCTCNGTAACNTCAATCACCGTAGCCCGAACCGTGTCTAAAGAAGCGTCATGAAAAAGAGACGCATCAGNGACTGCGATTCTNTTCCCGACCCAAACACACAAAAGCGCAATGAGAACAGTTACGGTGTAAGGAATATTTAACCGCTCTGTCATTCTGCCTGCCTACAAAAGCCTTTCNAGNTCTTCGGCGCGCTGGGAAAAGCCTATGGCGCGGTAAATTTCTGCGGCGCGCCGGCGGGCGGNGAGGGCATCTTCGGCGCGCCCGGATCTCTCGTACACCTCGCCCATAGCGTGCCAGCTTGAGGCAAGCCCGAAGCCGTTTTCGGCACGGCGGTCAAACGTTATTGAAGTGCGCAGCGCTCCCAGCGCCGCATCGTAATTTCCCGACAGGGAACGGATGGAGGCGATTACAAACCACGCAAAAGCCGCATCTTCCAGAAAGCGCCCACGCTCATAAATGCGCAATGCACGCACGGCAGCGCTCTCCGCATCCGCCCAGCGCCGCAACTGCTTTTCGGCAAAGGCAAGCGTAATATACCCGGAGGCAAGGGCAAGCTGGTCTGATCTGACCAAGGCGATTTCGCGAAGAATCTGCGCTCGCATTTCTTCCGCTGATGCATCCGCCTGAGCGGTCGCCTCGGCGGAAAGCAAAACAAGGCGGGAACGAAGCGAGTACATCCTGGCGCGGGCGGCAAGCAGCGGCAACCCTGATAAATCTCCCTCAGCGGCGGCGCTTTCCCACGCCGCAAGCGCTTCCTCAAAAAGCTCAAGGGAAAAAAGAATGTTTCCACGGCTTATAACGATATTCACCCGCAAAATAGGATCATCAGCAGACACCGCCAAAACCCACGCATCTTCAAGAATAAAAAGCGCATCGGTGAAACGCCCTTGCGAGGCGTTCAGGTTTGCCAACTCCAACTGGCTTGCCGCCATGTTACGTATGGAAAAAGCCTCGTTTGACCGCCTTGGCGCGGTGGAACAGCCTGAAAAAAACACTGCGGCAAGAAAAACGGCAGTGAAAAACGGCAAGCGGCAAAGGGGATATTTTCTCATTATTCACATCCTGTTTGGAAAATTATAATACACTCACGTACAGGCTAACAAGCTCAAATTTCAAA
>WQRS01000252.1 GCA_009786615.1 Treponema sp.
TTTGCGCTCAGCCTGATTTCATCACTTCAAGCCGGAAATACCCAGGCAGCGATTTTTACCGGCGTTTCTCAGGTAATGCTGTCAAGCCTTACCGAAGAAATATCAGAGATACAACCACTTGCAATCAGAGTCGGCGGCGGGAGAACACAAGTAGACGGTTCAATCTCTTTTTTGGTGCGTTTCATAGGCAGAGAGGAAAGTATAACCGGGGAACTTTTTTTGTTTCCTTCCCCTGCCGGGGAAGCCCAAAGCTACCGCTTTGACGATTTGCTTCTTGAGCCGCGCCAAAGTCTTGCCGANATAAGGGGTGAAACTCCCTTTGTATTTTCCCCGCATCAGAGGTTTTTTTAAGAACAGAAGGACAGTATGGCAACACCGGTCAAACGCATCGAAAAAGATTTTCTTCTAAAAGTGCTTTATGATGAGAAAATTCCTGTCATGTGCCTTAAAGGGCAAACCCAATACATTCTCAAACAGGATAAACCNACAAAAGGGCAAATTAATTTTATAAGCGACAGGCCAATTGAAGAAATAAAGGTAAGAAAAAAAATCGACCTNGTGTTTGATTANCGGGGACAGGTAATCACTTTCTCAGCCGAAGTTTTGGATTTCAAAGACACAAGNATTACCGTAAAAGAACCTGTGTTTTTGTATAAAGACCTTGCGCGCTCTTTTGCCCGTGTTTCTGCCGCCCCAAAATTTGATGTGCAATTTACGCTTGCAGGCGACCGATATTCGCTTTCCTATCCGAAAGTAGATGAATATGAAGTAACAAGTGAAGANGACTTTTTAAAAAACATAGACCCAAAAAACTTAAGCGGTCTTATCGATCAAATGTCAGAATGGATAAAGGGTTTTGCGTCATCATGCAAACTGGTTGTTTTTAAGGACGTAAAACCTGAAAGCATCGAAGAGCGCCTGCTTGCCGAAACGGGGAAGGCTTTTTATCTGCCTTCAACTCAAGCCCCTTTTCCCGATGAAGATCCCCACCCCAGAAAGCGCTTTATCACTTCAGAGATTTTCAGGCGCTATTTGGAAAGCACAGGAGTTGAACCNAGGTTTTTGGATGATGCTTGTGAACGTTTTGTAAANCGCAAGTTTGAAGACGGGATTTTTTCGGATCTGTGGATACCAATTCTCTTTCAGGAATATGTTGTTGGGTATATTCATATCTGGACAAACTCTGAAACAGAACCGCCTTTTGATTACAGTGTTGTTGAAACGCTTTTTCAGTTCACAAAAATTTTGGCAAACTCCCTTTGGATGAACGGTTACTTCGAAGCGGGGAAAATGAAAAAAGAGTCCTTTGAAGGTAAAATTATCGACATAAGCGCTTCGGGGCTTTTGTTTTCATACCCGCATTCGCCATTGGCTTCAACGATGATTCCTGACAGCGAAATCACCGTACAGCTTGCCGTTCCGCGCCGCTCAGTTCACTGCAAGGCAAAAATTGTGCGGCGNTACAAGGATGCCACNCTTGGATACTTCGGCTGCAACTTTCTGGACATGGCACCTGAAGACATGCGCTTTCTTTTTGAGTATATCTACGGCAAGCCATTTACAGATTCGGATGCCGGTCTTCTTGCCGGGCACGTTTAGACTTATCACGCGCCAAGCAAAGAAACCGCCTCCTGCATGGAGCGGGCTATTGTGAAGTAACCTTTGATCCTGCTCGTTTCAAGCGCATGCATTACAGGTCCTTCAACGGCAATGATAACAAGCGGACAGGAAAGTTTTCTCAATGTCGAAAAAATGCTTATCAGCGCGCCAATGCCTGAGGAGTCAACACTTTTAATATCGCACATATCTATGATGAAGCGTTCAACCTTGTTTTTATACACTTTCATCACAACATCTTTTAACTGATCAGCCCCGGAAATATCCAGCATTCCGGAAAGCTGTAAAAGATATACGTCGCAGCTATTTTTGCTGACTTTTATTTGCACGATCCTTTAGCGCTCCAGTTTACGGTATACATGACGGTGAGGTCTGTCGGCGGCGGCTCCCATTTTTTCCCGCCGCCACTGGGCATACTCAGACCAATTTCCGTCATACCAAACGACTTCTCCGTCTTCAAATGCCAAAATGTGGGTGACAACCCTATCCAAAAACCAGCGATCNTGGCTTATCACCANACTAACGCCGGCAAATGTGTCAATTGCATCCTCAAGCGCCCGCAGGGTNTTTACATCCAGGTCGTTTGTGGGCTCATCCAAAAGAAGCACGTTAGCGCCTTCTTTAAGCATAAGGGCAAGGTTAAGCCTGTTACGTTCGCCGCCTGAAAGCACGCCCACCTTTTTCTGCTGGTCGCCGCCTGAAAAGTTGTACCACGCACAATAAGCGCGCGAATTTATTTCTTTGCCGCCAAGCTTTATCAAATCAAGCCCGTCTGAAAGCTGCTCCCACACGGTTTTTTCGCTGTCAAGCCTTTCCCGCATCTGATCAGCCCACGAAAGCTTTACGCTATCCCCAATCCGCAAGGAGCCTGAATCTGCCTTTTCGTTCCCGGCAATGATTTTGAAAAGCGTNGTTTTTCCGGCACCGTTTGGNCCGATAATGCCAACGCAGGCTCCGGGNGGCACGGTAAAATCAAGGTTGTCAAAAAGCAGGCGATCCCCGTAGGATTTTGCAAGTCCCTTTGCCTCGATAACCAATTGCCCAAGGCGCGGACCTGCAGGAATTGTGATTTTGCTTTCTTTTATCTTTTCCCGCTCATCATCAAGAAAAAGTTTTTCATATTGAGTAATGCGCGCCTTGCTTTTTGCGTGGCGGCCTTTGGGACTCATGCGTATCCACTCAAGTTCCCGCTGCAGCTGCTTGCGCCGGTCGCTTTCGGCTTTTTCTTCCTGGGCAAGGCGCTGTTCCTTCTGCTCAAGCCACGAAGAATAATTCCCTTTCCATGGAATTCCTTCCCCGCGGTCAAGTTCCAAAATCCA
>WQRS01000253.1 GCA_009786615.1 Treponema sp.
GACAGGGATTTTTTTGAGTCTTTGGGAATGGGCTTTTTTGCCATTAATGACAAACCCGGCGTTATAGCCCACCGCATCGTTCCCGAAGGTGCTTCGCTTTTTCCGTGCTGTAAGTTTTTGGAAGAGTTGCGCGAAAAAAACCCGGAAGTGGTGCTGGGTTATGTGCCTGATTGCGATGGAGATCGGGGAAATCTTGTCATTGCCGATGAATCAGGCGAAGGGCTGGCGCGGGCAAGAGCGCTTGAAGCGCAGGAAGTTTTTGCGCTTGCCTGCATGGCGGAACTTGCCTATCTTGTGTGGTCAGGGGAGTTAAAGCGCGGCAATGGCAAAGTCGCGGTGGTCGCAAACGATGCGACTTCGCTTAGGATTGACCGCATTGCCAAAGTTTTTGGAGCGCGGATTTTCAGGGCGGAAGTGGGGGAAGCCAATGTTGTAGCTCTTGCCCGAAAGCTTAGAGCGGACGGATATCTTGTGCGCTTTTTGGGCGAAGGTTCGGCAGGCGGCGTTATCGTGCATCCGTCTTCGGTGCGCGATCCGCTTGCGACNCTGGGTTCGGTTTTGAAGCTCCTTGCTATCAGGCAGGGCGGGAGCGGCGGTTCTGGCGTGTTCCAAACGTGGTGTGNGCTTTCAGGGCAAAAGGAAGCCTANAGGGAAAATTTNACCCTCACCGATGTTATCGCAACCCTGCCAAAGTTTGTTACAACGGGCATGTACACTGATGACGCTTTGCTCAAGGTAAAGACCGCCGATCACGGTCTTTTAAAAAATCGCTATCAAAAAATATTCCTCAAGTGTTGGGAGGAAAAAAAATCCATGCTGAAAACAGAATACGGTATTTTATCATGGGAAGCGATAGCGTATAATGGAATGGAGGAGAAGCGCGGCCTATCCTGTTTTGGCGACTGCGGCATGGGCGGACTAAAAATTGAATTTAAAGGGGAAAATGTTTCCGGGCTTGAAGATACGATTGGCTGTATCTGGATGCGCGGCTCAGGAACAGAACCGGTTTTCAGGGTNATGGCTGACGCGGCCGATTGCCGGCACGAAAACAGCGAAGNATTGGACACCCGGTCTTTAGGATTTGCCCAAAGGCTTGAACGAAGTCTTATTAAATGGCAGCGCCAAATGGTGCTTGAAGCAGACAGCAAATAGCAGACGTATTCGGGAATCAACAGGGTTCCCAACAATCTGCCAACAGCGCTCGTATAGGAAGGAAGCGCAGGAGGAATCATGGGAATTCGCGGAGAAGTATTTTCAACAAAAGTTTTACTTACGAATAGAACTTACTTTTTTAACGTAAAGGAAAACCGTTTGGGCGACCTTTACCTCAACATTGTGGAAAGCAAAAACCGGGATGAAGGCGGCTTTGAGCGCCAGTCGGTTATTCTTTTTGCCGAAGACCTGCAGGAGTTTTTGCAGGGCTTTGATGAAGCACTAAAAGTGCTGGAAAAATCAGTTCGGGAAAAACGGCGGGGTGCGCCTGACAGAGGCGAAAGACCTAGTCGAAACAGCGAAGGCAGACCTCCGCGCAGAGACGGGACGGCTAAGGGCGGCGCCCAGCGGCGTTACGGACAACCGCCGCAAGACGGGGAACGTCCCTTCCGGCAAGAACGGACATTCCAGCAGGATCGTCCATTCCGACAGGAACGGGGCGGCAGGGAACGNCCGTTTCGGCAGGAACGAGAAGGCAGAGAAAGGGAAGGCAGGGGCAGTTTTGAAGATGGTTCAAGGAACCGCCGCNCATTTGAGCGGGGTTCATCCGAGCGTGGCTCATTTGAGCGTCGCCCACACGATAGGTCTGCAGGTCGCGGCGAGGGCCGTCCAAGAACAGGCCGCTTTAACGAAGGCAGGCGCGAGGGCTACAAGGGAAAAGACAGTGCTCCGTTTTCGCCGAAAAAGCGTATGGTGGTGAAAAAGCGCTAACTTAGGCGCTTAAGGAATCAGTGATTCCTTAGCATACTGACCTTGCCATGCTGAAAAAAGTTCCTTATGATAAGCTGTATGCCCGCAAAAGAAACTTCCCCTGACAGCCTGACCCGCTTGCGATATTATTTGGATTGGGCTTCCACCGCTATTCCCGATTATTCAGGCGAAAACCCGGCGGNATTTGCAAACCCGTCCTCGCTTCACGCAGAAGGTCGCCTTGCCCGCCGGACGCTGGAGGATGCCCGTGAACGNTGTGCGGAAGTTCTCGGTGTTCCGGCCAAAACGCTGTACTTTACATCCGGCGGGACAGAGGCGAATGCGCTGGCGCTGCATTCCATGTTCTGCCGCACTGNAAAAGNGAGGCTTTTGTATTCAGACATTGAGCATCCTTCGGTGCGCGANAACTGCCTTTTAATGAAAAAACNCGGAATGCCAACGGGAATTATCAAGGTTGAAAGCGATGGCAGGGTAAGACCGGAAACGTTCGCGCGCGCGCTTGCAAAAAACAGCGATACCCGCTTTGTTACCATAATGGGCGCTAATAACGAAACGGGAGCAGTGATGGAAATCCCCGAACTTGTTGGTGAACTTCGCTCGTTGGGGAAGGCGGGACAGGCAGTCCACTTTCACAGCGACCTTGTTCAGGCGGCGGGGAAAATCCCGCTTGACCTGTCAGGCTGGGGTGTGGATTCGGCATCTTTTAGCGCGCACAAACTTGGCGGGCCGCGCGGCATAGGGCTTTTGTACGCGAAATCTCCCCCTGCCCCGCTGTACTCAGGCGGCGGGCAGGAGCGCGGAGTGCGGCACGGAACTGAAAATGTCTTTGGCGCGGTGGCTTTTGCAGAAGTTCTCATGTGCCGNGCCGCCCCAGAAGCGGTGCGATGCGAGGCGGCAAAGNCATCCGAACGCATGAAGTACCTGATAAGCCGCCTGCAAACCATTAGCCGCTGCCGCCTTATCCCCGAAGATCGCCGGCAAGAAGACGAGCGTTTTTCCCCG
>WQRS01000254.1 GCA_009786615.1 Treponema sp.
ATTGGACAAATGACAAGTGTTGGTGCGTTTATAAGCATTGCCGGAAGCTGAAAGCACAAAGATTTTCCTGCTCCGGTGGGAAGGATAACAATTTGCCGCCCTGAACTTTCCCGGTCGTCTGATTCGTCTGATTCTGTTGATTCGTCCAAATCTGATACAACATCAGAATCAAAATCGAAATCGTCTTTGCGCCAGCGTATTCTGATATGCGCGGCTTCAACAGCTTCCATGATATTTGTAATCACCAAACGCTGGTACGGGAAAAGGTAGGGAAGACCGAATAGCTCTTTTGCCGCACAACTTAATGGATCTTCCAATTCGCTGCCTTCAAAAACATTTTCGCTTTTGTGTTTATTGTTTTCCATACGTGTAATGAATAATGCTTGTGCTTGCAACTTTGCTTTGCTTCCAGAATTTTTTTGATAAAAAAATTTGCAAATATAAACCGGAAGTAACATACTTGTTATAGAGGTTGAAAAAGCATGAAAAGAGCATCAGAGCAGAACCACATCATTAGGGAAGTGCTTATTCGGGATACCATTTCGCAGTATCAAATTCAGAACAGGGAGGCAAGTTTTGACGCTTCGCCTCTGGAAGAAGTAGACGACTTTGGGCAAAGATTGCGGGATATGAGCAGCAATTTGCAAACGGCAACTCAACGACTTGCAATTGCGACCAGAAACTTGTATACGGCAGTTGAGGGATTACAAAGCGTAGCCAGAAAAAAGCGCCAGCCAAGGATTTAAGACGTTTCCATCCCTTCAATTTTTTTGTGAAGTAAAACCGCTTGTGTTGAATCTGTAAACTTGTTATTATGCATTTATACACAGGCGGAGGTTTTTATGTCGCCAGATCAATTGATAGGCAGATCGCTTCTTACATGGCTTGATTTCCAGCCATCTGATATACGGTATTTTCTTGAGCTTTCCAAAATCGTAAAGGGGCAAAATAAGCGTGGTGAACTGCATCAGCGTTTTACCGGCAAGACCTTAGCTTTGCTTTTTGAAAAACGCTCCACGCGGACGAGGTGCGCATTTGAAACCGCCTTTGGAGAAGAAGGCGGACATCCGGTTTTTCTTTCCTCGCAGGATATTCAATTGGGCGCGAAAGAATCACTTGAGGATACGGCGCGCGTGCTTGGGCGTATGTTCAGCGCTATCCAGTTTCGCGGCTTCAAACATTCCACCGCCGAAACGCTTGCGAAGTATGCAGGCGTTCCGGTTTACAATGGTCTCACCGATGATTATCATCCAACGCAGGCTTTGGCGGATATTATGACGCTTGAAGAACGCTTTGGAACATCCGAAGGNAAGAAGCTCGTTTTTGTCGGAGACGGCAGGAACAACGTTGCCCGTTCGCTTTTGGTGATCTGTTCCAAACTCGGTGTGAACCTCACTGTGATAAGCCCTGCCGCACTCTGCCCCGATGCTGAACTCGTCACCCGCTGCGCACCTCTTGCGGCGAGCTCAGACGCACATCTGCGCATTAGCGAAGACGTGAACGAAGTTGAGGGCGCGGATGCCATCTACACCGATGTCTGGACTTCTATGGGCGAGGAAGATAAAAAAGAAGAACGCATTCGTCTTTTAAGCCCTTATCAAGTGAATCAGGCGCTGATGGATAAAACCGGCCGCAAAGATACTATTTTCCTTCACTGCCTTCCGGCGGTTAAGGGCGAGGAAGTTACGGCGGACGTAATAGACGGCCCTATGAGCGCCGCTTGGGATCAATCGGAAAACCGCAAGCACACGATTAAAGCGATAATGCTTGCGACGCTGGGAGGCTAGATTCTGCGCAAGGAACCACTGTACCTAATAGACGCTTATGGTCTCATTTATCGATCTTACTTTGCTTTTTTAAGCCGCCCCTTGCGCAACTCAAGCGGGAAAAACGTATCGGCGCTGTTCGGCTTTGCCCGAACCCTAGTGTCGCTGCTTAATTCAGGCGCTCCGGCTGCGGACTCTGATTCGCAGACAGAGGCTGCGGTCATGAGAAAGCCTGCGAGGTTAGCGGCGATCTTCGATTCCCGCACGCCCACTTTCCGTCACCAGATGTACTCTGAATATAAGGCAACCCGCCAAAAAACCCCGGAGGACTTGCACGAGCAGGTTCCGTTGGTGGAGGAAGTTCTTAATACGCTTGGCGTTCCTATTCTCCGGGTTGACGGCTTTGAGGCGGATGACATCATCGCAACTTTGGCGCTTAAGTGTCAGGCTGAAAAGCGGCAGTGTTATATTCTTTCATCGGACAAAGACCTTTTGCAGCTTGTGGGGAATGGAACATGGGAACTGCGCCCTTCCAAAGGGGGCGCGCATCACGCGGGAGCGGCTGATGAAAAAGGGCTGCATTACGAACTGGTCGGTCCTAAAGAAGTGAAAGCGGAATGGGGGGTAAACCCTGAAAAGGTATTGGATCTCCTTTCCCTCACAGGTGACAGTTCCGACAACGTGCCGGGCGTAAAGGGCGTTGGGGAAAAAACCGCGGTAAAACTCATGGCGCGTTACGGCTCACTCGATGAGATCTACAAAAATATTGCAGGCATCGAAGGTGCTATAGGGAAAAAAATTGCGGAGGGAAAAGAGAGCGCTTATTTTTCAAAATCGCTTATTGCCCTGCGCACCGATGTTCCGCTACCCGTAAAAAACGTTGACGAATTATCCATAGAGAAACTTGACCGCTCCGCTGCCGCAAAGGTGCTGATGCGGGAAGGCATACGGCAAAGTGCCAAGGAGCTTGATCCTTCTGTGCAGAGTGAAAAACCTGCGCGTAAGGCGGAGAGTGCGCAGGGCGAAGAAGAGGCGGAAGCTGCCGAGCCGCAGCGTGACGGTGAAATGAAAAATTCTTCTGATCCTGCGTTGTTGGGTGAAGGGGAGTACAAAACAATAAGCGACATAAAAGAGCTGCAGCGCGTTTTGGC
>WQRS01000255.1 GCA_009786615.1 Treponema sp.
CCCCGGTTTTTTGTCGGCATCGGCATAGTAAACGCGGACAGGTATCTGCTTTTTCAGGAGATTTCCCGGTTTAGTACCGCATTTCCCCTTGAAGGCGAGTTTTTTCTTGTCCTCTTTGAGCTTTCGGTCGATGCTCGAGGGGCTGACTTTCAGCAGCAATTCCCTGACCTCAGCCGTTATGCGAAAGGGCTTTTCCAGGTAGTTGATCTGCTCCCTGATGAAGGGGGCAAGTATTTTCCCGCAGCGGTACCAGAAGAAAACCCAGATGTCTCTGAGGGTTGTGACGAACTCCTCGGTATAGACAGGCTTTCTGCCTCCCCCTTTCTTTCGCTTGCATGGCGAAGCCTTGAGTTTGACTGCCTTCCCTGGCAGGCGGATGGTGGAGGTTTTCCCCCAATTGGCCAGAATGTGCAGGGCGTATTTCCTGTTGTAGCCTGTGGTTTTGACTACTTCGTCCAGAATCGTGGACTTCTCTTTTTTCTGTGCCTGTTGATACCGCTTACTGACTTCCCTGGTAAGCGCCTTCTTTTCTTTCATTAACAACCCCATGGTGCCCTCCGAACCCTCTTTCGGATAAGCATATTTGGGTTAGATTTTTATTTTGAGGCATGACTTCTTTTCGGTTAGATTATTTATGAGGCATTGCGTTATGTTGAGCTTCTTCATACTATAAATTAGTATCTTATAAAGAAATAAGCGATAAATATTTGGCAAGTTAATTAATCTGCAATGCCGGTTTAAGAAAAAGCCTTAAAAAAATTTTCGGTGGTTAAAGCTTTAAGTTCCGCGCTGTCTGCGCAGGTGCTTCCAGCCACTTTTCTGAACAAGGCAATTGACGCGCAAATCTGCGGTAAATCGCGCCATGAAGAAAAAACCTTCCCGCGCAGCGGCTGGTAAGGTGCGTCCGTTTCAAGCAAGATTCTGTCGTGAGGAAGCCAAACAGCGCAATCAATCGCTGCCCGGTGGTTATTCGTAACTGCCGCGCCAAAAGAAAAATACGCGTTTATCCCGCGCTTAAGCAGCGCTTCACCTTCGCTTCTGGTTCCAGACCACGAATGAAAAATTACAGCCGGAAGTTTTTTTAATTTTTTGGAAGATGAAAATATTTTGTGCATTGAACGGCGAACGTGCAAAACAAGTGGCAGCTTGTAAATTAACGCTATTTCCAAATGCCGCGCAAACATTTCCTCTTGAAGTTTTTCAGCTGCCTTATACTGTTCATCGTAAAGATCAAAACCCGATTCGCCAACAGCGTCAAGCCTTCCCGCCGCTGCAAGCGATTGAAGATGTTCATAACCGGAATCCAAAGAAAAATCTTCGCTGACTTTATTCTGTGCAGAAAGCTGCGGATGCAAAGCAAAGCAACAGAAGACTTTCGGCGCGTTTTCTTCCTTCGCTTTTAAGGCAAGCTTTTCGTGGTATTCAAACTGCTCAAGGTTCCAAGAACTTGCCGCTACGGCGGTTTTTGTTTGCCGCCGCTCATTTTCAGCATCAGCGATAAATTCCAAAAGATTCCACGGATGGCAATGCGCGTCTGTCATTATTTTCTCCCGCAGTAGCGTTCTTCTTCGCTGTAAATGCAGCCGCAATATTTCTGCATATAATAACCGGACTCCCGCGCAAGGTTTTGCCCCTCGCGGAAAAGCGGACGGAAATCGCGGTAAAAAAAAGCAACGCCGTGTTTGCCGCCTGCGTTTTCTCCAATTTCCTTAATCAAATCGTGATCCTGATACGGGCTGATAATTAGTGTTGTTGAAAAGGCATCATAGCCGTTTTTAAAAGCCAGCTCAGCGGTTTTTTCAAGCCGCAATTGGTAACAAAAAGCGCAGCGATTCCAGCCGTCCTGTTCTGCTTGGCGGCTTTCGACAGTCTTCAAGAAAAGCCTTAGCCCGTATTCATCTTCCATAACAACGGGCAATTTTTGTGATTGGGCAAAAGCAACAAAAGAATCGCGGCGGGAACGATATTCAGTGAAAGGGTGAATGTTGGGATTATACCAGCACAGTGCCACCGGCACTCCTTCTTCAGAAAACGCCCGGACACATGGGACAGAACATGGGGCGCAGCAGGAGTGGAGCAAAAGCTTCATGCCACCATTGTACGCATATTGGCGATAAAAGTAAGAGACCGCGTTGCGTTGTGCTTAATGCTGCATGGTTTTTGGTTTGTTTTTAGCTTGTTTTTTATTTAGCCGCTGGTATAATGAAACTGGACAACCATGAAAAACGAGCAAACCATAAAGAAACCAATTTTAGTTGTTTTAGCGGCAGGCATTGGAAGCCGCTACGGCGGGATCAAACAAATGGAGCAATTCGGCAAATACGGGGAAGTGCTTTTGGATTACTCGGTGTTTGATGCCTTGCGCGGCGGCTTTGGGAAAGCGGTATTTATCATCCGAAAAGACATTGAAAAAGATTTTCGGGAAAACGTGCTTACCAGAATGGAAGGAAGCCTTAATTACGATTTGGCGTTTCAGGAACTGGACAGCCTTATTCCGCCTGACATTTTTGCCGAAGCGAAAAAAAGCGGCAGAACCAAACCCTGGGGAACTGCGCACGCGCTGCTTTGTGCCGCTGACAAAATCGATGCGCCGTTTGCGGCTATCAACGCTGATGATTTTTACGGCAGGGGAGCTTTCGCCGTAATGGGTGAGTTTCTTTCCTCGCCAAATCTTAACGAAGGTGCAATCGTGCCGTATAAACTTGAGCCGACATTAAGCGCCTCCGGTACTGTCGCACGCGGTGTTTGTGAGATAAAAGACGGTTACCTTGTTTCTATAGACGAACTTACCGCCATCGAAAAAAAAGACGGTGTAATTTTTAACACCGCAAGCGACGGAGAAAAACGCCGTTTGGAAAGCGAAACACCTGTTTCCATGAACTTTCTGGGCTACCCGGACAG
>WQRS01000256.1 GCA_009786615.1 Treponema sp.
ACCATACTGACAAACTGGGAAAAATTTCCGTGTAAGGGCTTAAAACTTTATGTAGACGGCAAAATCTGCGCTTTTTCCGTCTTCAGCCGGCAAACTAACGACATGGCGGCAGTGCATTTTGAGAAGTATGACCCGGAAATCAAAGGGGCAGGGCAAGTTATAAACCAGGAAACAGCAAAATTCCTTGAAAATGACTACAAGTTCATTAACCGCGAGGAAGATTTGGGGTTTGCAGGCATTAGGCAGGCGAAAAGGTCGTATCAACCTTCAAGGATGTTGCCTTATTATAAACTGAAAGGTAAGTAAGCCCGTTAAAACAGACTTNCTTACCTTTTCCTGTTACAGCCCCAAAGCNGTCTTAAAGTTCTCAAGNGTTTCTTCGAACTTNACCCGCGTCTGCATTTCCACTAAAACACCCTTTTCCCGGTAGTAATCGATCAGTGGCGCAGTCTGAGCCTGATAAATTTCAAGCCTGTGGTGAATGGCATCGTTGCTGTCATCGTCTCTGGTGTAAAGTTCACCGCCGCAAGTATCACAGANATCGTCCTGCTTTGGCTTGTGGTAAACAACGTGATAATTTTGCCCGCACTTGCGGCAAACCCGCCGTCCTCCCAAGCGTTCCATGACTTCTTCTTCGGTAACGTTTATACTCAAAACTTCATCCACAACGGAAAACTGGTGCAATGCCTCGGCTTGAGCAGTAGTTCGNGGAAAGCCGTCTAAAATATAGCCGTTTTTTACATCGTCCCTTGAAAGGCGCTCTTTTACAAGCTCAATTGTCGTTTCATCATCCACTAATTTGCCTGATTCAACAATCGCCTTGACTTTAAGGCCGAGGGGGGTCTGCGAATCCATCGCAGACCGGAAAATATTCCCCGTGCTTATGTGGGGGACGTTAAGAAGGTCAACAGCTTTTGCAGCCAATGTACCTTTGCCGGCCCCCGGGGANCCTAATAAAATNAGTTTCATGTGGTTCTCCTTACCATTCACAAGTATACTACAAAAAAAAAAAAATACCACCAAAAAATTTGATGGTAAGTATGCACTTAATAACGGCTTTAAGCCTTAATCGCGGATGTTCATGAGCTGTTCAGCGGACGCACCTGCAAATCGAAGCCTGAGCGGGCAAAAACGCGGCAAGGCACAAGCGTGCCGGATTCAAGAGCTTGCGAGCTCAAAATCACTGCAGAGCCGTCTATATCAGGCGCTTGAAATGGCAGACGGCCAAGATAGAGCTCTTCTTCCTGCGAAACGAACCTTTCTTCGACTAAAACGTCAAAAGATTTGCCGATGAAACGTTCCATTTGGTTTTCTGTTATGGGAACTTGCCGCTCTTCCATTATTTTTTTTCG
This sequence comes from Treponema sp., assembly GCA_009786615.1. The sequence continues at coordinate 1,353 of WQRS01000256.1, forward strand.
CTCTGCGGCGGTTTTTTTTGACACACGGCCTTTCATATTCCACGCAGGAGTGTTTTCTTCGCGCGAATAGGCAAAACAGCCAAGCCAATCAAGGCGCGTATTCGCCTGAAAATCAAGGAGCTGCATGAAATCGTCTTCAGTTTCGCCGGGAAACCCAAGCATAAATGTCGAGCGAATTGCGGCATCGGGAAAACGTCCGCGAATCGTTTTGATTAAGTTAAGGTGAATATCGGCGTTTCCGCGCCGTCCCATTGCCGACAGTATTTTTTGCGAAGCGTGCTGGAAAGGAATGTCAAAATAAGGCAGAAAACGGCTGTCGTTTTCCATAATGTCCAAAATCTCAAGCGGAAAATGATCTGGATGTATGTACAAAAGCCTGACAAAGAAATTTCCTTCAATTTCAGCAATGGCTTTTAAAAGCCCCGGAAGGTTTTGCACCCCCGCTATTTGCGCGGCTCCGGCAGAATCAGCCAAATCGCTGCCAAAAGAGCCGGTGTCCTGCCCGACAAGGCATAGCTCTTTTACGCCGCGCTGCAACAGGCTTTTGCACTCCGCCACGATGTCCGAAACGCCGCGGCTATGCAAATTACCCCTGATAAGCGGAATGGCGCAATAACTGCATCGGTTGCTGCAACCCTCGCTTATTTTCACATACGCTTGACCGGGAAGGGAAAGCAAAGGGCGCTTGCCTGTATCGTGGCTTTCTGCGGCTGCAGTTTCCGCCTGATTTGCGCCGGCCGTTTGCGCCGCCGCCTGAATAATGCCTGAAAGATCACTATTGCCGAAAAAGCCATCCGCTTCCGGAAGGGATTCGGAAAGTTCTTTGGCATAACGTTGGGAAAGGCAGCCTGCAAGAAGGATTTTTTTCTCCGGATACAGTTTGCGCCAGCCAAGAATCGCGTTTATGGACTCTTGTTTGGCGCTTTCGATAAATCCGCACGAATTGACAATAATGAGGTTGGCATCATCGGAGTTTTCGGCGGCGTTCCATCCGGCATTGTCAAGATAAGACATCATATTTTCCGCGTCAACCTGATTTTTGGCACAACCGAATGGGTCAATATAGTATGTCATAAAATTAAAACCGGCTTCATCAATCCAGGCGCATTAATACAACGCGATACCGGTTGTCGGGATCCCGTATCCAGCGCAGATCGGCAGCGACCACTTCGCCTGGACCNCCNGCTTCAAAAGGCACCGTATGTCCGCCGCCGACAACCTGAAGCCGCACCGCCTGTGCGTTGGAAATGCCCAAGCGGATGCCGTTTTGNGCGGTAATACTTAATTCCTGCCCCCGCTGGTAAAAATTCTCGCTTCGGCCTTGTCTTGCCGGTTCAAAAAGAACTTCATAGCGAAAGAGGCAAAAATCCTGAAAAACCGCCTGCAAAGTGAAGGGAAAAGCGCTCACTGAAGACGGAATGATTGTAATCATTTGTTGACCGGGAGCAAACGGCTGTAAAGGGGTTTCCTGCACCGGGTTTATAAAAGTTTGAGGGAAACTCACCTGCTCAAAACGCAACATTGCACCCAT
>WQRS01000257.1 GCA_009786615.1 Treponema sp.
CTGGCGGAAAGTTCCGGTGAGCAGTCCAAGACCATTGGGGATGTTTTGAAAAAGATGAAGGAATCCATTGAAAAGATCACCCGTTCGACTGAAAGAGTTCTAAGCAGATTTGAAGTGATAGATCAGGGCGTGAAAACTGTTGCGGAACAGGAAGAAAATATCCGCAACGCNATGGACGAGCAGAACCACGGAAGCAAGCAGATACTCAAGTCATCAGGTCAGGTGAGCAATGTAACCCAGCAGGTAAAAGCCGGGTCTGTGGAAATGCTTGAAGGCAGCAAAGANGTTATCNTGGAANCAAGGAACCTTGAAAAACTGACGTATGAAATAACAGACGGAATGAACGAGATGGCAGTTGGCGCTGAACAGGTGAACAGGGCGGTAAATACGGTNAACGACCTTACCGGCAAAACCAAGGATAATATTTCATTTTTGGTGCAGTCTGTTTCCATGTTCAAAGTTTAATCCGGTTCAAGTCTTGTTTTTCAAAGCCTGAAACTACGGATACTTGACAAAGACCTCAAATTAACGCATGATACCGTACACTTTTCCAAGAATCATGAGGCAAAACATGAAAGAAAACAGATATGAACTCAACAAAAATCTTGCCCAGATGCTCAAAGGCGGCGTTATAATGGACGTATCCACGCAGGAACAGGCTAAGATAGCGCAAGAGGCTGGAGCGTGCGCGGTTATGGCGCTGGAAAGGATTCCGGCGGATATCAGGGCGGCTGGCGGAGTGTCGCGCATGAGCGACCCTAAACTCATAAAGGAAATACAAAGCGCTGTTTCAATCCCCGTCATGGCAAAAGTCCGCATCGGGCATTTTGTGGAAGCGCAAATTTTGCAGGCGCTGGAGATTGACTACATCGACGAGAGCGAGGTGCTTTCTCCGGCAGACGATGTTTACCATATAAACAAACGGGAGTTTCAGGTGCCGTTTGTTTGCGGGGCAAAGGATTTGGGCGAGGCGTTGCGCCGCATTAACGAAGGTGCGGCGATGATCCGCACAAAAGGCGAGCCGGGCACCGGCGATATAATACAAGCGGTCAGGCATATGCGAAAGATCAGCGGCGAGATTCGCGCCCTCGCTTCTTTGCAGAAAGATGAGCTTTACAACGCCGCGAAAGTTCTTGCCGTTCCCTTTGAACTGGCGTGTTATGTGGCGGAAAACAAAAAGCTCCCTGTGGTAAACTTTGCCGCGGGCGGTGTTGCCACCCCCGCCGATGCCGCATTGATGATGCAATTGGGCGCGGAAGGCGTTTTTGTCGGATCAGGTATTTTTAAGTCAGGCAATCCCGCGCGGCGGGCAGCCGCAATCGTCAAAGCTGTTACCAATTTCAATGACGCGAAATTGATTGCCGAACTTTCCGAAGATTTGGGCGAAGCAATGGTCGGCATCAACGAGCAGGAAATCGAACTTCTCATGGCAGAACGAGGTAAATGAACATAGCGGTATTGGCCTTGCAGGGCGCTTTTCTTGAGCACCGCCGGATATTTGATTCGCTGGGAATTGCGAGTTTTGAAATCCGAAAGACCGAAGATTTAAACAGGCATTTTGACGGACTCGTGTTGCCCGGCGGGGAAAGCACTGTGCAGGGCAAGCTGCTTCGAGAATTAAATTTGCTGGAACCGCTGCGCAAAAAAATTGCCGCGGGCATTCCGGTTTTAGGAACCTGCGCGGGGCTCATCCTTCTGGCAGAAAACATTGAGCTCCAGCCGGATTCCCACTTCGCAACGCTGCCTGTTACAGTGAGCAGAAACGCATACGGCAGGCAGCTTGGGAGTTTTTATGCCGAAAGCGCGTTCGCGGATTCAGGTGTCATTCCAATGACGTTTATCCGGGCGCCGTACGTGAAGGAAGTAAAACAGGGCGTATCTATTTTGGCGAAAGTTGACAGCCGCATTGTAGCGGTGCGGTGGAAAAACCAGTTGGGCATTTCGTTTCACCCTGAACTTACCGAAGACTCAACCGTGCACAAATACTTTGCCGCAATGATTAAGGAATCACCGATTCCTTAATCATTGCAAATATCCTGCGCGGCTATTTTTTCGCCTTTTTCTCGGCAGGTTCTACCGCCGCCAGTTCCTGAACAGCGCGCACAAGCTCTTCATCCTGCATTATTTCGTCTATCGTTGCGGGCAAGCGGTATGTCCAGTTGAAATCGTTGACCGTGCCCGGCACGTTAACCCGCTCCGCCGCCGGATCGGCGGCGTACCAGTGGGTGGAAAGGTGCATGAGATCCTGAATCTGAAAAACGCGGAAACGGGAAGCGGCGGATGCGACTTTTGAAAGAATGGTACGTGCAACGCCTGGGTTGTACACTTTTGGCATGGACGGAACGCCGATAAAGGTGCTGAACTGCTTTTGATCCGCCTCGCGATCCCACCACTCGCGGAGGCAGGAACTGTCGTGAACCGCGGGCGTGCAAACAGAGTTATCAGGNTAATCCCCAAAGTGGACATACGGCTGCCCGTTTTTCTCCCATTCCCTATGCCAGCGCACAACACGAAGCCCAAGAATTCCCAGTTTTTCAAGCACTATCGGTACGCAATCGGGAACGGCTCCGAGGTCTTCGGCGCAGGCAAGCATGGAAGACGATGAAGTGAGCATCGAAAGGAGCTTTTGCCCTTCCGCCTCCCACATTTTTTCTGACTCAATTCCGTTCCGGTTCAACAAAGCTTCAAGGTTTCCCCGCTCATCTTCGGATAATGAAGCGTAAGCGCGGCTGAAACGATAATACCAAACGGGGAAAAACTCACCCTTTTCCTGCTCAATGAAGATGCGGTTTCCCCACGCTTTGACAAGAAACGCCTTTGCCGCATGGTGAATGTCCAGCGCGTTAATATCTTTCTCGCTTTTGATGTG
>WQRS01000258.1 GCA_009786615.1 Treponema sp.
CTGATGGACCGGGCAGCATACGAAAGAAGGCCCCACGAGCCGCCGCGTCTTATGCGTATATAGCCGGAAGCAGGACCAGCAGGATCCATTTTAGGCGAGCTGGTATGAGGCCCGTGCCAATCCCAGATCCATTCCCACACGTTACCGCTCATATCATAGAGCCCCAGACAGTTTGCCACCAAACGGCCTATTTCACGGACTCTACCTTCGCCGCTGTTACCGATATACCATGCCACCGTATTAACATCATTGCTCCCCGCAAACGTAAAGCCCGCCCTCGGATTGGCTCCTCCCTTCGCTGCAAATTCCCACTGCGCATCGGTCGGCAACCGATACCCGGTCGATCCGGGCACTATCCGCACAGAATCCCATCGGGCATTCCTAGCTGTAGGTGCTGCACCCCATAGATAAGGATTCGTAGTCCATGCAGTTCCAGTTGCTGCCTGCATCTCATACGCAGGCGTTAATCCGCTTATCATGCTCAGCCTGTTGGCGAACACTATTGCGTCATACCAGCTTACCTGTTCCACAGGCCGCTTCGCATCCGTTTCCCCTGCCGCAGGCGGGCGTCCGTTGGCTGTTGTAAACAGGCTGGGATTAAATCCCATCACCTCTTCAAACTGCTCTTGTGTTACCGGGAACCTGCTCATGTAAAAGCCTGTCAGTATTACCGTAGACACAGGGGTTACATCGCCGCTTCCTCCCAGACATCTGCCCAGCTCGAACATTCCGCCGGGAACCCACACCATCGGAGAGCCAAGCCAGTCGGTCGGTCGGGGAAGGGCTTCAAAGTCAATGTAGTCCAGAGTAAGCAAAGACCCACCTCGGTTGCTGCGGGTAAATTCGTTTTCGGGGCAAAAGTCAACGCCCCATGCAAAGTTGCGTGCTTTAAAGGAAGGGTTAATCTCAAGTACCGCTCTGGTGGCTGCGTCAAGCCTTACCACGACAAAAACATCGGTAACCGAAAACAGAGCCCAGCGCCAGTACCCCACAGGCGAGCCTATGTGAATTCTGGCCGACATAGTGTCGGTTCGCCCTTGCTTCCAGGTACTTGCCGTTTGAGTTGTTTCCGTGGTCGATATGGAGCCTCCGTACCCGGCGCTTAAAGAGGTGCTAACGCTTGCCTCTACCGAGGCTGACCCAAAAGATCCCAGTCCGGCTGATGCGCTTACAGAGGCCCCCACGGTCTGGGTCGCATTGAAACTCCANCTATGCCCGACGGCGCGCGANAGCCCGTTCGTTATGGTCGCTGAAGTAACATCGCTAAAGGAAATGCTGATCTGTTGTTCTAGCATACCGTTAAAGAAAACCTCCAACGAGTAAGAGATCGGCACGCCTCGTATAAAGCCCATGTAAAACAGGAAATACCACGAGCTTTCATCACGCGATCTGGTAGACATCAGCAGCTTCGGCCCGACTTCCCCGCCGCCCTCTAGCGCGCTGCGAGGCACGCCGCCGCCTAGCGTGCCGTGCGGCACAACATCAAAGCGTTCTGTCAACTGATGCTGATTGGGCAAATTGCCCGTATCGCACCCCGACATCATCAGCCCCGTTATCGCCAGTACGATAACGCCTAATTTTTTAAACATAATAACCTCCGTAACGTACTATGCCCGTCGGCATTTATTATTATTCCCTGCGGAATAAAATCACTTATTATTGGCCTGCTTTACAATAACTCCTCTGTCGGCCTCCGCAAAATTTCACGGCAAATATTGTCGGGTGCAGGAGTCCCTTGACGGTTTTGGATGGCAAGCAGTGATAAGGCGGTATTTTTTAGACGTTCCCGCCCTTTGCCGCTGATGCTGTTCAACCCGGAGTAAATAAAAGCCAAGCTGTCGCCGTTTGGGGCGATATTGCTTTGTAAAATCACCATAGGTAGTTATTGTATTCTCTCTATGAGAATAATGTCAACCCGTTTTTAAAAAAAAACGTATTTTTGAGCGGACTGCTGTCTGCCTCCTCTTTTTCCATTGTCCGATGTGGCAATGTCTGCTAAAATGGGGAGCATGACGATACATGAGCGGTTAACCTATGCCCGGAAAAAACTGCGCATGACTCAGGTTCAATTTTCAGACAAAATATGTGTTGCCCCCGGTTTTTTGTGTTCTATGGAGACAGGTGTCCGTAAAATCAATTCCCGAATGTTGAAGATTATCAACTTAACTACCGGGATCAGTTCAAAGTGGCTGGAAACTGGCGAAGGGGAAATATTCGATAGTGAAATGGAGCATGAAATCGAGGAAATCGTCAACCTTTACCGCCAGTTGAATCCCTTTTTCAAAGGTTTCTTCAAACGGCAATTATTGGAAATTATCAATTACGAAAACGGAACCGAAAAAATAAAAAACGAGGATCAAGATTGATCGCAAACCGCCGTCAACCGCCTTCGGTTTTCTGCTCCTTTAATATTTGCAAAATATTTCTTTTTGAATAAATCACTCTGTGGATTTCAATCTTTTCTTTCTCAGCAACATAAAAAACAGAATAATTATTGACGTTTAAAATTCGGTATTCGTACTTAAATTTTTCAGGCGAGGAGTACAAACGACAGCGAAAAGGGTTATCCGTTATTTTTTTTACTTCCTTATCTATTTTTGAAAGCAAATTTTCCGCCGCCCGGGGCGACCCCAATTCATGGGCGATGTATCGCACAATATCTCGCAAGTCATCCAGTGCCACGGGAAGATAATATGTTTTATACATCAGATTAGCCTTTTCGCTTTGCTCCTTTTTTAATCTCGTTATTTAATTCAGCCATTACTTCGCTGTGGGTATAACGTTTTTTTGTTGACGCCGCCTGATACTCGGCTTCTTTTAACTTAAGATATATTTCTGATTGAAAAAGGTTTTG
>WQRS01000259.1 GCA_009786615.1 Treponema sp.
CCGGCTGCCATTGCGACTACGGCGTCAATGCCGAGTTCGTTTCGCATCCCGTCAATGTGCTGGAACGCGGCACGCATCCCCGCGATGTTGGTCATGGTGGCGGGATCAACTCCGGCTCTTTGAAGAAGTTCCCTGTTATAACCCAAACCCCAGCCTTCAATAGCGACCGGGAAGCCAACAACTCCGCCTGTGGTTGGGGAAACGAACGCTAGATCGGTGTCGACAAGCCACGGTTCGCCGTCAAGGTAAGTGATCCTGCCGCCCCAGCGCGCACCGTCGTAATCGGCGCGCCCTTCAATGACGAATATTTCAGGTTCTATGCCTGCGGCAAACAATGCGGCAATTGACGGAGCGTACGGAGTTTCGCCGCCGAATGTCTGAATATTCACACGCACGCCTGTTTGCCGCTCATAAAGCAGGGCAAACGCCCTTAACGCGCCGTCAATTTCAACCTTGTTGTTAATAAGCGTAATTTCAATGCGCGGTTCTCTGTCTCCGGGGCAACCGGCGAAAATGGTAACCATTGCGGCAACCATAAATAACGACAAAATTTTCCTCATTTTAACTTCTCCTTACTTTTAGACTATTCTTTAAAAATGAAACCGAACCATGTTCTAAGATTTTTGCACTGCTTTTTATATTTGTCAAGAATTTTTTTTAGGAGAGGCTTTTGCAAAACTAACCGAGTTTTGCAAACGGCTCAAGAATGTTACAAGTTTTCAGGTCTAATCCTGCGCTTCACGCTTCACTTCGGCTTAGTACAATCGCCAATCCACGTTAGATATTCCGGCAAACCGTTTGTAATCGGTATTTGCACAATTTCAGGAACTTCGTAGGCATGAACTTCCAAAATTGCGGCTTTTACTTCATCAAACAACGCTGTACGTGACTTGATGTGCAGGGCGATTTCGCTTTCTTCGTTGACTTTGCCCTGCCACAAATACACGCTTTCAATCGGGAGCATTTGCGCACACGCCGCAAGCCGCCGTTCCACAAGTGTTCTGGCGATAATACGAGCCGATTCTTTGTCGGCGGTAGTCGCAATGATTATCGAATACTCGGCTTCTTTGTTCATAATAAACTCCTTTTTTGCAGCAGCCACGTAACTGCAACAAGATTATTTTCCAAATCGCTGTATTCGTTAAGCTGGCTTTGTATGTAACCTGCAAACATCGCTTCTTTTTCAGGATGCTTTGCAGAAAGTTCCGCAGCCCGTGCCGTCATTGCGTTTTTGTCATTTTCGTAATCGTGTTCCTGATTTATCGCTTCCTCAACCAAAAGCAAACCGCTGTCTGCAAACAGTTGCAGCCATTGTTCGCGTCTTAAGTATTCGTAATTTTTGTATTCGATTTTTTCATTTTTTGTGGCACCGTTCGTAACATCGTTTGTGTCATCGGGCAGATAACATTCGTCNATTAANATAAAGCCGCCTTGTTTGATTGTTCCGCACAGCTTTTTTAATGTTTCTTCTGGAGTGCCCAAAATGTTTCCNGCCGCACCGAAAATAACACAGTCGTAATTTGCTTCGTTGTTCACAACATCATTCACATCGGCAACGGTGAAATGGCACAGATCGCCAACGCTTAATTCCTGCGCTTTGTTTTTTGCATAGTCAATAAAATCTTTAATTAAATCAAAGCCATAAACATTCACGTTAAGCTCTTTTGCGGCATTTATTGAAACTGCGCCTTTGCCGCAGGCAATGTCCAACAGTTTTGTCCCGCTTGAAATTGGCACGTGTTTTTTTATCAGGCGGATCATTTCTTTGGGATCACTTCCCAATTCCCACAGGTCTTGCAAGAGATACGGCAAAAACGGAATTAATTCGGTTGTTTCGGCAGTAAGCGAACGGCTGAGTTTCTCTTCTGTTTCCTTTTTCACAGCACCTCCATTTTCGCAATTTTTATCAATGTAATAATATCACAGCCATATATCCGGCGTACAGCGCCGCCATGAAAATCCCTTCAAGGCGGGTAATTCGTTTGCCGATTTTTGCAAAAAGGTAAAACAAAAGACAGCCGCCTGTCAGAACGGCAATGTCAAAAAGCGTATTGCGTTCAATTGCAAGCGGCGTGATGGTTCCCGCAAGACCAAGCACAAACATCATGTTAAATATATTTGAGCCGATAATAAAGCCCACCGCAAACTCACCTTCTTTTTTNTTGCAGGCTATGATCGTAGTAACAAGTTCAGGAAGCGATGTTCCCATTGCAACGATGGTGAGTCCTATTACCCNCTCAGTTACGCCCAAAGCCTGGGCGATGCTGACTGCGCTTAAAACGGTGATTTCCCCGCCAACAACGATAAGCGCCGCGCCCAAAACCGCAAGGAAAATGTATAACACAAGCGGCTTTGGCTTTTTGCCGCTTTGTCCGGTTTCGCNGTCAGTTTTGTCAATGCTGACAGCATNGTCAATTTTGTGTTTGAGCGTATGCCGCACAAGCGAAATCATGTACACCGCGAAACCGGCAAGAAGCGTGAAGCTTGCAAAACGCGGAATGGTGTCGTGAAAAATAATTACAATGAAAAACAGGAAAACTGTTGCGCCGATGGAAACCCAAAAATCCCTTGATATTTCATTTATGTTTACATTAACCGGATACAGCGCGGCGCAAAAGCCGATGATAAAAACNAAATTGAAAATGTTTGAGCCAACGACATTTGCAACGGCAAGATCACCTGATCCTGCCAGNGCCGCCGATACGCTTATCATAAGTTCCGGAGCGCTNGTTCCCATAGCCACAACAGTAAGNCCGATTACGAGGTTGGGGATTTTAAGCCGCTGAGCAATCGAAACACTTGCATTGACAAAAAGTTTGGCGCTCTGCACCAAAACAACGAATCCCAAAGCCAG
>WQRS01000260.1 GCA_009786615.1 Treponema sp.
TTCGGCATACTCACATCAGGCGGTGATTGCCCCGGTTTGAATGCAGCTATTCGTGGCGTGTGCCGCGCCGCTTTAAGCCGCTACAATATGCGTGTTATCGGCATCACCGCCGGATACAAGGGGCTGATTGAAGGGGACGCGCGGGAGTTGAAGCCGGAAGACTTCAACGATATTATAACCCGCGGCGGAACGATCCTTGGGGCAAGCAGGGAAAAGCCGTTTAAGACGGAAGTCAATATTTCCGGGCAGGAAGTTGAAACGGACAAAGTTGCCGCCATCAAGGAAAACTACCAAAGGCTTGGGCTTGATTGCCTTGTGGCGCTTGGCGGAAACGGGACGCATACAACGGCTTTTCATCTTTGGCAGGAAGGGCTTAACATCATCGGTCTTCCAAAAACCATCGACAACGACATTGTGGGCACAGACAGAACTTTCGGTTTTAACTCAGCCTTAGCCATTGCCACTGAAGCGATTGACCGCCTGCATTCCACAGCACAAAGCCACGGGCGGGTAATGGTAATAGAGCTGATGGGCAACAAGGCCGGTTGGCTTGCACTGTTTGCGGGCGTCGCAGGCGGTGCGGACATCATCCTAATACCGGAAATTCCTTACGACATAAAAAATATAGCCGCACACATAGACCGCCGCATGAGAAGCGGCAGGCGTTTTTCGATTGTTGTGGTGGCTGAAGGCGCTATGTCTGTAGCGGAAAGCAAAATGGAAAAGAAAGAGCGAAAAAAATATCGTGCTGAAACGGTGAATCCTTCCATCGGTTACAGGGTAGCCGGAGAACTGGAAAATGAAACTGGAATGCAGACACGCGCCACCGTACTTGGTTATATGCAGCGCGGCGGCATTCCCAGCGCCACAGACCGCATTCTTGCAACGAGTTTTGGAACAACCGCCGCCGGCTTGCTCGCACGCGGCGAATACGGGCGTATGGTGGCGCTGGCCGGGAGTGAAATTACGTCTGTGGATTTGAGCGTTCCCGCAGGAAAAATAAAAGCCGTGCCCGTTGATCATTACATGATTGATACGGCACTTTCGGTGGGCGCTTCTTTAGGCGCGTGAGGGAGCGCGCTTGAGGAAAAACAAAAACACCCTCTTGAACAGAAACTGAAATTCAGGTTAGAGTGCTTGTGTTGTGTAATATGCGCCGGCGTGGCGGAATGGCAGACGCGGTAGACTCAAAATCTACTAAGGGCGACCTTGTAAGAGTTCAAGTCTCTTCGCCGGCATATTGTACGAACACGCTATTCCTCATCCTCTTCAACAATATCGCCCTTCTCAAACTGCGAGTTGTACAGGTCTGCGTAAAAGCCGCCACTTGCAAGTAACTGCTCGTGGCTGCCCTGTTCGATGATATCACCTTCTTTCATGACCAAAATCAAGTCCGCATCCCGAATGGTGGACAGGCGGTGGGCGATGACAAAACTCGTTCGTCCCCGCATGATGGTTTTCATCGCTTTTTGGATGAGGATTTCGGTGCGTGTGTCTATGGAACTGGTTGCCTCATCGAGAATCAGAATCGCCGGGTTTTTGAGTATTACCCTTGCAATCGTGAAAAGCTGCTTTTGCCCCTGCGAAATGTTTGAGGCTTCCTCGTTTAAAACCATGTTGTAACCGCCGGGCAGTGTCTTGATGAAACTGTGGCAGCAGGCAGCTTTTGCCGCGGCTATCACTTCCTCGTCCGTTGCATCAGGCGTTCCGTAGCGGATGTTTTCCATTATCGTGGCATTGTAAATCCATGTGTCTTGAAGCACCATGCCGAATATTTCCCGCAGTTGGTTGCGGGTGAAATTCGTTGAGTTAATCCCGTCTATGCGGATAAGACCTGAGTTCAGTTCGTAAAAACGCATGAGCAGTTTTACCACTGTTGTTTTGCCCGCTCCGGTCGGGCCGACAATGGCGACTTTTTGGCCTGGCGCGATTTCCGCGGAAAAATCGTGCAGAATGATTTTGTCTTGCGTGTATCCGAAGCGGACATTTTGAAAACTCACCCGCCCTTCGTATTCCTCTTTCGCGTTCACGCAAACATCCGTTTCTGCCGCTTCCTCCTCTTCGTCCAGGAACTCAAACACCCGTTCGGCGGCGGCAAGCGTTGACTGCATCATGTTGCTTGAAGCGCCAAGTTCGCCCAATGGCTGTGTGAAGGTTTGGATGTACTGAATGAACGCTTGAACATCGCCGATGGTAATTGCCCGCTGAACCACAAGAAAGCCGCCGAGTACGCACACAAGCACATAGCCCAAATTACTGACGAAGTTAAAAATAGGCTCTACAATGTTGGTCATAAACTCAGCTTTCCACGCGAAACTTTTTAGCTTTTTGTTGGTCTTGTTAAACTTTGCTTCAGCGTCCGTTTCGCTGTTGTATGCCTTAACAACATCGCGCCCGCTGTATGTTTCCTCAACAATGCCGCTTAATGTGCCAAGCGTTTCCTGCTGCCCGCCGAAATAAACATACGAGCGTTTCAAAACCGCCATCATAATCAGCATTGAAGGCGGAATCACCAAAATTGCGGCGGCGGTCATGAGCGGGCTAATCGAGAGCATCATCACCAGAACGCCCACGAGGGTTGTGAACGAAGTGACCAGGCGCGTGAGGTTTTGATTCAGCGTCTGGCTCATCGTATCAACATCGTTGGTGATGCGCGAAAGAATTTCTCCGTGAGGGCGCGTATCGTAATAGTTAATTGGAAGGCGGTGCATTTTTTCGGCAATTTCGGTGCGCAGCTTGTAAGTCACTTTCACAGAAAGGCGCGCCATGATAATTTCCTGCCAGAAGTTGCAAAGCGCCGACACGATGTACAAAGCGATTAACCACTTTGTGATCATAAGCATATACGG
>WQRS01000261.1 GCA_009786615.1 Treponema sp.
ACGGTGGATTCTCATCTTGTCGAAGTTGCAGAAAGCTTTGAAAAATGGCGCGACAACCCCGATATTGACAGCGGCGCGCGCCTAAGGCTTGCCGAAACATTCACCGCGATGACTCAATATAACGCGGCAATGACTCAGTTGCGCAAGAGCTGGGAGGTTTCCGGCCGTGCAAAAACTCAGAAAGAGCTGCTTTTGGCTGGCAAGATTTCCCATGTACTTGGGCGGCTTAAGGAAGCAGAAAGTTACATAAGCGAGTGTTTTCAGGCAAATCTGGAAAACGTTCACGGAATGGAAGCTGTAACGGAAATGGCAAAAATTTTGTACTCAGCCGAACGCCACAGTGAGCTTTCTGATTACTGCGCTGAAGCTGTCAAAATAAAAAGCGATGACGCGGCTTTGTGGACATTTTGGGGTCATGCGCTTTGGAACTTAAAGAAAAACAAGGAAGCAGCTTCAGCTTATGAACGCGCTTTTGAGCTTCAGCCGCAAAACGGTCTTTTGGCAAAAAACGCGGCGAATATGTATGACATTATGGGGCGCAAAAAAGCGGCGCTGAAGCTTTATCTTGCTGCGGCAAGCGCTTTTATGAAAAACGGCAACTACAACGACCTGGGGCTTATAATTCCCATCATGTTTGCCATTGACGAAGAAAACTACCACGTACGCAGTCTCGCAGGAAAATGGGCTTTCGCCGTTGAGGACTGGAGCATGGCGGAAAAGGAATTTGAGTACGCAGAAAAATTGCGTTCTTCTTTGCCGCGTCGTTTACAGCCCCCCAAGGACGGTGCGCAGGTTTTTCTGGAAGCCCTGCTTTTTATACGTGCTGGCAAGCGCCGCGAAGCTTTACCGCTTTTGCAGGAAGCAGTTTCGCTTGAAGAAAATTACGCGCTTTTCCATTTCCGCCTTGCGGAAACTCTTTTCATTTTGGATAATGACCCGAAAAACCCGGAAATGCTTAAGGCTCTGGATAGAGCGCTTTCCCTTTGCCGCGGCGCTTACCGCGGTGCGAATATTAGTGAGGCTGAAACTTCGGATGAAAAATCGAACGAAGAGTCAAGTGATGCACCTGCGCCAAAAAGCGAAGATGACGGGCTTGAAGGCTGGGTCAATAACTTTGCCGCNCAAATCGCTTTGCATAACGGCAATGTGGACAATGCCATCAATTATATTCAGGCAGCAACGAATATTTTAGGGGATGTGCCCGCTGTCAGGATGAACCGCGCTTTGCTTTTGTATCTGCGGGGTTTTTTGGATAAAGCNCTTGAGGTGCTTGACGTAGATAGCTTTGAAGATCCTGACGGGGCAATGGCAAATTACGCCGGAAACNTGCTTGTGCGCGCAGNCCGTTTTGAAGACGCCGATGTTAAGTACCGCAAAGCGCTTGCGATAATGCCTGATCACTTTGAATATTTACGCAATCGCGCTTCGAACCTTATGGAACTGAACTTTTTTGTAGAAGCCGAAGACCTTCTTGTCCGCGCTAACACAATTAAGCCAAGCCCCGATGTGCTTGAAATGATAAGTTATGCCGCGGCAAAAAAAGGCGAATACACTCGCGCCGAAAAAGCCTGCCGCATGGCTTTGGAAATTGATCCTCACCACGCACCTTCGCTTACATCACTTGGCTGGGTACTGCTTACACTTGGCAAGCATGATGAAATTGCAGAGCTTCTTAAAACGCTTGATACATTGGAACTTTCAAGCGATACTCAAAAAGGCAGAGATGAATTGCGTTCAAAACTGGATAATCTCCTTTACAGAGTGATCCAGTGCGATACTTGTCCCCGGTCATGGAAAATAGAAAAAGATTTACCTCAAGTACCAGCCTTGCGCATCTATGCCATGCCACCTGATGATTTACCTGCCGGCTCCTGCACCGATTGCGGAAAAACCTACTGCATAGGCTGCGCCAAAGAGCACACCGACGCTGAAGGCAGGTTTCTGTGTTCCGACTGCGACCGCTCGTTAAAACTGGTAAACGATGGGCTTAAGGCGATTATACATAAATGGGCAATAAAAGACGGGAATGTAAAAAATGAACGCCCGGCGCAAGAGCCGCAAACTCAAGCAAAACGCGGACGGCCGCGCAAAACTCAACCTGAAAAATCGCCGCAAACGCAAGTGCAAACGCCGGCGCCAAAAGTGCCGGCCAAACGCGGGCGGCCGCGCAAAGACTTGTCATGAGTGTAATTTGGATTTTGCTGCTTTTAATTTTAACTGCGGCATCACCTGTCATTTTTGTGTTTTTCTGGCTTCGTCTCCGCAAACCACCGGTTACGTCACTGCGGTTTTTTGCCGCGTTGAGTGCGGGAATTGTTTCTCTTGCTGTGGCTGCTTTTATGCAAAGCTTGATCCCTTCTTGGGACAGAGGCGGTGCGTTTCAGGAATTTTTTAACGTGTTTATTAGAATTGCGTTTTTGGAAGAACTGGGGCGGCTCATAATCTTAATTCCTTTTTTTTACCTTATAAAACGCCGCAATCCTATCGATGCCAAAACCTGCGCGTCTTTGGGCTTGGTTTCCGGTCTTGGCTTTGCAATGCTTGAAAACGCCCTTTACGGCATTGCCGATGTAAGTATTGCCTTTTTGCGCGCGTTTACCGCATCGCCAATCCACGCGGCGTGCGGTATCAGAGTCGGAATGGCGGTTTTTTATTCAAACAAACAGCCTGAAAAAGCGCTGTTCAGTTTCATTTTTGCGGTATTTATTCATGGCGCATATAACATGACCATAACAAGTCCGGCGCTCCCGTCATTTTTTGCGGTGCTTATTGCAATTACAGCAATTTTTTCTTCGATTCATTTTTTGAAAGACTGATCTTAAGTTTGTAAATTATTTA
>WQRS01000262.1 GCA_009786615.1 Treponema sp.
GTCAAATGAAAAACACCATTAATGTTTTATTTCTTGTCTGCGTCAGCTTCCTTATGGCTTCCTGCTTGGGAAGAACCGCAGGTGCCCAGGGAGGGTTGGCGGCGACCGCTGCAGCAAACGCGGCGCTTGGAGAAGGGCTTTTTGCAAGAATAAGCACAACGCGCGGAGACATTGTTGTGAGGCTGGAGCATGAGCGCACACCGTTAACGGTGGCGAATTTTGTGGCGCTTGCGGAAGGCACAATGACCCGCGCCGGTGATCAGCCGTTTTATGACGGGCTTACTTTCCACCGCGTCATTGACAACTTTATGATCCAGGGCGGCTGTCCNCTGGGNACGGGAACAGGCGGCCCAGGCTACCAATTCCCCGATGAGATTGATCCGGCGCTGCGCCACGACGGACCTGGCGTTCTTTCCATGGCAAACGCGGGACCCGGAACCAACGGCAGCCAGTTTTTCATCACCCATGTCGCAACGCCGTGGCTTGACGGACGGCATACGGTTTTTGGCAGAGTTGTCCAGGGGCAGGACGTGGTAAACGCCATTCGTCAGGGCGACAGAATTAACACCGTAAGGATTGTACGTAACGGCGAAAGCGCCGAAGCTTTCAGGGCGGATCAGGAAACTTTTGACGCGCTGCTGCGCAACGCCGTTTCTCAAGCCCATGCTCAAACACAAGTTCAGCGGAATGCGAACCTTGCCCAGGTAAGAGAGCAATTCCCGAACACCTCCGTTTCGCCTACCGGTATGCACTGGGTCATTGGCAGAGCGGGAACCGGAGCGCGCCCTGCACAGGGTGCCACCGCCGTTGTCAACATCAGCGGCAGGTTTCTTGACGGGCGGTATTTCGCCAACACCGACCTCACAGGCGGCTCGGAAGAACTTCCTGTGGGAACCGGAATGCTCATACCGGGGCTGGACGAGGCGATTCTTGATATGAGCGTGGGTGAAATACGGACAGTCATCCTTCCCCCCGAACTTGCTTACGGCGATCAGGGCGTAGGAGATTTAATACCGCCAAACAGCTTTTTGGTTTTTGTCATAGAGCTTGTGAGCGTGTTATAGTAATTTCCATAGCGAAAACTTTTGTAAGCAGCGTTTTAATAAGGGGGAGGTATGGCAATTATAGGATTTATCGGATTGGGAGTAATGGGGCGCCCGATGGCGAAAAATCTCATTGATGCCGGGTACAAACTTGTTGTGTATGATAAGTTTGCTAAGTCTGATGATCTTGTTTCACTTGGCGCTGAAAGTGCAACGTCAAACAAGGACGTTGCCTTAAAAAGCGATATTATCATTACCATGTTACCAAACTCACCGCACATAAAAGAAGCGATACTCGGTGCCGGCGGTGTAATAGAAGGTGTCAAAAACGGCACTATCGTTGTAGACATGAGTTCCATTGCACCTGAGGCATCACAAGAGATCGCCGCCGCCTTAAAAGCGAAAAACGCCCTGTTTTTGGATGCTCCGGTTTCAGGCGGGGAGCCAAAGGCGGTTGACGCGACATTGGCAATAATGGTGGGCGGCGAAAAAGCTACATTTGAAAAAGTAAAACCAATCCTTGAAAAAATGGGCGCGTCAGTTGTGCTTGTAGGTGATGTAGGAGCCGGAAACGTAACAAAACTTGCCAGTCAAATCATAGTCGCGCTTAACATTGCCGCGGTGTCAGAGGCATTTGTGCTTGCCGCCAAAGCCGGTGTAAACCCGCAGGCCGTGTTTGAGGCAATCAAGGGCGGTCTTGCCGGTTCTGCCGTTATGAACGCGAAACTTCCCACTATGCTTGACGGCAACTTCAAACCCGGTTTTCGCGTGGAGCTGCACACCAAAGACTTGCAGAANGCGCTTGATATCGCACATACGTTAAGCGTTCCGGTGCCGCTTACCGCAATGGTAATGGAAACAATGCAAGCNCTTAAAATTGACGGATTGGCGGCAAATGACCACAGCGTTCTTGTCCGCTTTTATGAAAAGCTGGCAAAAGTTGAAATCCGAAAATGATGCTAAGGCCAAAAGGCTTTCTGCCGCGTNATATAGTGTTTTGGGGGTTGGATTTATGGTAAGGGATATTCATACCGAAGCAGATGAAGACCTCTATGAAATTACAAAGTCAGATCTGTTTTCAACCCTGCTGCCGGATGAAAAGCGGACTGTGGCAAACTGGGCTGAAGTCATCACCCTGCAAAAAGGCAAAACCTTGTTTTACTCAGGCGATGAGGCAAAGCATCTTTACCTTCTGCGTGAAGGGCTCATACGCATCTTTAAGCGTAGTGATGACGGCAGAAATGAAGAAATTGCCCGCTTCACTCCCGGCGACAACATNGGGGATTTTGACTTTGCGCGCGGTGCGCAGTATGATGCCCAAGCGGAGGCTTTGGAAGACTCAAAGCTGGTTATGTTTCCCGCCGGCAACATGACGATGAATGACTTGGCACTGCAAATGCCCCAGGTTTTTTCCCGCTTGGTACTCAATTTTACGGCAATGGTAGCAAGCCGCATTAAATCCACCAGAAAACTTATGATGGAAAATATGACTTGGGTGCAGGAACTGTACCGAAAGGCTTATGAAGACCCCGGCACAGGCCTATGGAACCAGACTTTCATGGTTGACGAAATAGTCAAGCTTTTAGATGCCCCCGTGGCGCTTATAATGATAAAACCTGACCGTTTCAAGGTTTTGGTGGATGCTCTGGGACATGCTGCCGGGGATAAAGCAATGGTGAAAATCGCCCGCATTCTAAAAAGTGCCACCCGAAAGTTAAAACGCGGCTGGGCACTGCGTTTTAAGAGCAATGAGACAGGGCTTTTGATTAACAAGTGCAATGCTGCCCAGGC
>WQRS01000263.1 GCA_009786615.1 Treponema sp.
ATTGTCTGTAAACCCCATGAACAGGATGAACCTTTCAAGCATCGCAAACTGCGTTTTTGCCGTCTGCCTTGATGATGAGGCTTCAGGAGATGACTTTGCCGCAAGCCTTGTCGGCGGTGACAGCGCAAACCGCTGGTTTGACAAGTCGCTTCAAATAGTGTCAGGGCATGAGCAAAGATTAGGCGTAAACCTTGAGCATTCAGGGTGTGACGGGAGTATGTGGCTTTATGTTCTTAACCGCGCGGACAGCATTCTTTGCGAGGACGGTTTTGCATCAAGCTTTGAAAAAGCAAGCTTTGAAAAAGCAAGTTCCGCGGAAGGTGCCGCACATGTGCGCGCTCTGCAATGGAATATTGGGAAGGATTTGGCTGCCTCTCTTAACAATGTCAGGGAAACATTTGCAAATACAATGAAAAGCATGACGATTAAGCAAAGGAGCATCACATCAGTTTCCAAGAATATTATTAAACCAAAAAATTGCAGCCCCGATGCTTTTGTGCAGATGCTTTATCAGGCGGCCTATTACAAAGAAAAGCGTTTTTTGCCTTCGGTGTACGAGGCAGTTTCGACAAGGGCTTTTTATCAAGGCCGCACCGAATGCGCCCGTCCTGTGACTGAAGCGTCAAAGGCGTTTATCACTTCGTTATATGAAGGCGGCGAAAGCGCGCAGGCGCTTCTGGAAAAGTTTCGCCTTGCCGAACAGGCGCACGTGCAGGGCTTAGGTAACGCGCAGAAGGCGCAAGGGGCGGAGCGCCATATATCAGGCTTGCAGTATATGCACGCGATGTATTCAGGAGATATTCACAAACCTGACATTTTTGACGATGAAGGTTTCCGCACGTTAAAAAATGACGTGCTTTCAACAAGCAGCGTAACCGCGCCTTACATTGAGTTTTTTGGTTTCGCTCCCGTTGTGCAGGAAGGGCTTGGCTTAGGTTACGGGCTTAGGGATGATTCACTTGCCATGATGGTCTGCGCTTACGAAAAAAGCGGAATCAAACCCGACACATTCCTTGACAACATGGAAGAGGCTGCCAAACGCTTTCTGGAGATATTGTAGCAAGGTGGTATGAATATGCGTTTTGTCAAAATAGCTTTCGCGGTCGTCATTATGGGCGTTTTCGTCTTTGGGAATGTCCAAGCTCGGGAAGATGGACAGTCAGGCGGGGAGGGAAGTTCGACAGCTATTGTTTATACCTTCTTTCTGAATATTGCCGTTGAGCCTTTTATGTTTCCTTTGATTGGGTTTGTAAACATTCACAGGGGAAATCACACGCTGCCGCAAATCGGCTTTGTCAACTGGAATACGGGAAACTTTTCAACACAGCAATTGGGTTTTGTGAACACGATTGGAGGTGATTTAAATGGTGCGCAAGCCGGATTTGTTAATACCGCCGCGGGTAACACAAGCGGCGCGCAAATCGGCTTTGTCAATACCGGCGCCTCATTTAGCGGTGCGCAAGTTGGTTTTGTAAATACCGCCGTGAGGGAAAGCCGGGGTCTGCAGTTGGGCTTTGTAAACACAGCCGCCGAGGCGCTAAGCGGCACACAGATTGGTTTTATTAATTTCGTCGACAATATCGAAGACGGCATTCCGATAGGATTTATTTCTATCGTGCGCCGCGGCGGGTTTATGGCGGTTGAATACAGTTTTTCAGAGTTTTCCATTTTCAATGTTGGTTTGAAATCGGGTGTCGAAAGGTTTTATACGACCGTCTTTGTTTCGTATAACGCTGTTGACGAATTTGCCACGAGGCATTTTGCGCTGGGGGTGGGAATTGGTACTCTAATCCCCATAACTGATCTTTTTTTCTTAAGCCCGGAATTAAACAATATGTCCGCCTTTATTAACGGTGACAACAGGCAATACCTAAGTTTTGTTCCCTATTTTGGATTTAACCTTAATAACCGTTTCAGCATAGCAATCGCGCCCTCTGTTACATGGGCGAGAGGTAACGATGATTCCCCGCTTCAATCACCGTCTTTCAGCATAGCCGAACATACGATTGACAGAAGAAACAGCATAGTTTTCGGAGCCAGAGCCGCATTGCGCTTTCGCTTTTTTATGTATTGACCGCAACGTCAAAACGTTGCATTATGGTTATAGGCGTAAAAACTATAGCCGATAATAAAGATATAAGGGCTTTAATACCATGTTATTTTTCAGATTGGGAGGATAATAACAGTGGCGATAGGTAGAATAATTGTTTTAGTTTTCCTCATATTGATCCTTGCAGGCGGCGGTCTTCTCTGGTTTGATTTCCTTAACGTCATCGACTCACGCCATGTCACAGGTCCCATTGCCGCCGCACTCCGGGGCGTTCCTCTTATCGGGCAAATGATACCCGAAGGCGAGCCGCGCACCCATCCGTTCCTGCACGATGATGACTTTATAAACCTTGACGCTGAGCGGCTTGCGGTGCGGCTTGAAGCGCTTGAACTGCGCAACATGGAACTTGACCGGCAGGAGCATGACATTCTTTTGCGTTGGAACCAAATCGAGCAGATTGCACAGGAACTGGAAGAACGCCAAATTGCACTTGATGAGCGTGAGCTTTCTTTTGACGCTTTGCTTTCGGACGCTGAACTGCGCAGCAGAACGGTGGAGCGCAACGCCATCAACCTAACCAATATGCCGCCTGTCGCCGCTGTGGGCATACTTGCGGCGATGGACGATCAGGATGTGATTGACGTGTTTTTGAAAACAGACGAACTTGCCGAAGCCGGCGGAACCATGTCAATCGTGCCTTTCTGGATGTCGCTCATGGAGCCGCAGCGGGCTGCAGACATAAGCCGCCAAATGGTTTCACGTCCCTTTGCACTTAACTGAT
>WQRS01000264.1 GCA_009786615.1 Treponema sp.
TTATCAAGGTTCCGCCTAAGGTCAGGAACTGTCAGCACCATTCCCGGTTGAATAAGATCGGGGTCAGCAAGGGCCACACCTGAAGCCAAAATGATTATTGGAAAATAAAACCCGTTGTTTACACCGGCATCCCCGACATTTGGAAGCCCACCAAAAAAGCGTTGTGCTACAGTTACAAGTGTATCTCCCGGTGCAACGGTGTGTGTCTGAGCACCTGTGAGATCAAGCAAGGGCGCGTGGGCAGCAATTACAGCAGCGATGGGTTGATGGGTAGGTGCAGCCATGGGTTGAGGGGTAGGTGCACCCGGGCATCCAGTCAAAGCAAAAGCTAGTAGGGCAATCGTAAGACAGATAAAAAACCTTTTCATAACAACTCCTTATTGTTAGAAAATACGCGAGTGCGTCAAACTATTAATGTAACGCACCTATATTCCATCTATATGGTACTACGTATTAAAAACCATGTCAATAATGCATGTTTCCTCAAAACTAAAATTTAGCCCAAATTACAATGACTTCCTACCCAATGTGAAGGAGCAAATGGGGTCAGACATGAAACCAGAAAAACAAACGTGGAGATTTTCAAGCGTTATCATAGGGTAGGAAAAAGCAAGCAACCTCCCCACAACGTCGCATTTATCTTGCCGGCGTGTCTTTGATCCTAAGAAATTCCGCTCTGTTTCAGTTCGATTTTGCGCGCTCCCTACACGGCATCGTAAGAAAATCTGATAAGCGAGCTTGCAGTTGATTTTTGCCATTTGTACGGTTACATCGCAGATACAAATTTATAGCAAAAATTTAAAGGAGTTTCAGATGGGGAAAATAACAGAATGGGAAAGCGATTATAAGGGCAAAACTTACGCGTTTTCGCACGAAAAGGTAAAAGGCAGCCATATCTTAAAAATTAACGGTGAGCCCACCATCATTAAGAATACAATGAGAAGCGTTTGGCTTGGTTTGGATGAGCCGTTTACCTTTGAAGGGAAAAAAGCGCGGCTTGCGATGGAAAACAACGCGCCTAATGTTGTTGTCGATGGGACGTTTTTGAAAAGCGGCAAGCCGTATGTGGAAATGCCGGGCTGGCTTTTGGTTTTTTTTGTGCTTTTGTTTCCGCTTGTGATTTTAGGCGGTGGTGCAGGCGGAATTTGCATGGTTATAGGCGCACTCGTATGCCAAAAAATCTCGCGGATGAACAAGGCGGGCATGGTCAGGGTTGCCCTGTGCGCGGCTGTCACCTTGTGCGCGTGGCTTGTCTGGGCTATTTCTGCGAGAATTACGGCAGCTTAGGCAAATGCGGTACGGCGAATGTGACAAAAGCGTTCCTTAGCTCTTGCCGATCTATGCCCCAGTTTTTTCCGAAAAGTTCCAAAAGCCTGTCAGAAAGAAACATGAACCTGTCAAACGCCGGCTTTCCGGGCGGAAGCAAAAGCGGAAGCACATCCGGAAACGGATTGCGGTTTACGATAAGTTCCCAAAAACGGGCGAAGTTTTTTATCCGCATCAATTCTGCCTCGGTAAGTGCGGAAGTCTCAATCACCTCGTAAGGCGGCTGCGGCGAATAACGCATCCGGTAAGCCGTATCGTGGCGGACGATTGCCGTTCCGGGAAGGCATTTGAGTATGCCAGGCTGAATCTCAAACGAAGCGGCGCTGTCTGCGAAACGGCTTGAATGCGTTCCCGATAAAACCTGCCAAAGCCGGTCAAAACCGGCGCCAAATGACGCGAAATCTTCTCCCGGAAGCCCCGCGATAAGATCGGCGTGTATAATCGCATTTGTTTCCCGCCGCAGGAATTCTAGCGCTTCGATTTCTTTTTCTGCTTTGCACGTGCGGCCAATGAGCGCGGCAGTTTGGGCATTAAATGTCTGAATCCCGATTTCAAGCCTGAGGCTTCCAGGCGGAAAGCAGCGGATAACATCCCGCAACTCAGGCGGAAAGCGGGAAGGGATCATCTCAAAGTGGACACAGAAAGCCGTTTCCCCGTGCGCCGATGCTTCACCTGCTGTTTGGAGCTGCTTGAGAAAAAACTCAGCAATCGCTATTGCCCGCGTGATATTAAGATTAAAGCTCCTGTCCAAAAACTTAAACGTTCGCGCGCCCCGCCTGATCAATTTTTCCATGTCCTCCAAAAAAGTGTGCAGGGGAAATTCCCTCACCGCGGTTTTGTCAATTCCCGCTTGGCAGAACTCACAGGCGAAGGCGCACCCGCGCGATGCTTCCACGTATGTGAGTTTTCTTTGAAGATCTTCATCAGTATAAAAATGGTAAGCGCTTGTTATTGCCGTTATCTCAGCGTTGCATGACGGCGCAAAACTTGGCGTATCAGGTTTTTCCCCATTCAAAAGGCGGAAACAAAGCGAGCGAAAACGATCTTCCCCTTCGCCGCAAATCACGTAATCGGCATGGCGGAAAATTTCAGCCTCGCGCGGCAGCCATGAAACTTCAGGCCCGCCGAGAACCACAAACGGCTTTNCCCCCGCGTCAGGTTTTCCCCACTCTTTTGACAANGCNTCAAGCAGCTCACTTGTNGCCGCNTGATTCCAAATGGAAACCGAAAGCCCAAGAACGCGGGGGCGGGCTGCAATTAGCGGGCGGACTTTTTCGGCNAAAGGCTGCCTGAGGGCAAACTCCATAATCTCGCAGGAGTTTTCAAAACCGCCCAAGTTTGCTTTTAAAAGCCTGAGCGCCAAAGAAGGGTGAATCCACTTCGCGTTAATGGTTGCAAGAACAATTGATGCCATAAGGTATTATTGCTTTTTGGCAAAACACTGCCAAGCGGGTTTTCAGGCGGAAAGCAGGTTTTC
>WQRS01000265.1 GCA_009786615.1 Treponema sp.
TTTTCTTCGCTTTGCGCCGGAGTGAGAATTGTTTTTATGTCAGTTATAAACCCTGAGCTTGGCGTAAATGACGGCGTGTTCAGACCGTTAAAAGTTATTGCCGAAGAAGGTTCAATCTTTAATTGTACACCGCCGGCGCCAACTTCAACGTATTATGAATCAATGCTTTATGCGACTGACTTGATTTGGCACGCGCTTGCAAAAACATTTCCTGACCGTTTAACCGCAGGGCACTATCTTTCGGTTTGTTCAGTTGTGCTGGCTGGTATACATCAGGATTCAGGCGAACCATTTTTGGTTGTGGAACCGACGTGCGGCGGCTGGGGAGCAGGCTCCGGAAAAGACGGCGAAGTCGGGCAATTTTGTGTCGCAAACGGCGAAACCTACAACGTGCCTGTTGAAATCGCCGAAACGAGATATGGAATTCTTGTTAAAGAATATTCTTTACGCACAGACGGCGCAGGTGCCGGTGAATTCCGTGGCGGTTCCGGCGCTGTGCGCGTCTACAAAGCGTTAAGCGACGGGCAGCTTTTTACGGCTTCTTTCGGCAGATTCAAATCTCCGGTTTGGGGAATTGACGGCGGCAGGGACGGCTCCCACAATTTCTTTGAGATTATTCGGGCGAACGGAACCAAAGAAGGCCCCACAGGAATTGCCGCGCGCATTGTTTTGAATTCCGGTGATGAGGCTCACTTGTATACGGCAAGCGGCGGCGGTTACGGCAATTCGTTTAAACGCCCGGGAGAAAAAATTGCAAGTGATGTGAAAAACGGATACATCAGCAAAGCGCAAGCTGAAACTGATTACGGCGTTATTTTGGATGATACACTTGCTGTTGCCGGTTTTACCGATGAGCGAAAAAGGAGCGAAGCCTCTTTATGAAAGTCATAACTCCCGATCTGCTCGCCGAAGATTTAAGCCGCGCTGATGGTGTTGTTATGAAAACAGCTTTTAATAAGAAAGTCACCGGAAAAGACGCATCAATGGGAATTGCCGTTTTTGCCTCCGGTGTTCGCTCCCCTATGGAAGGGGAAGTTTCGCACAAAGGGGATGAGTACAGTTATGTCCTGCGCGGAAGCTTGCGCTGCGTTTGCAACGGAGAGGAATTTACTGTACGCGCCGGGGATTTTGCCTTTATTCCTTCAAACACAAATCACTACAGCTACAATCCCTTTGATGAGACGGCTGAAGTTTTGTGGATTTTATCGTGAATGTGAAGCAGAAGGGGCAAGCCGATTTACTCTAAAGAAGCTGTAATTTGTTTTGAAAACGTTTCGAGGGCGATTATGGCGGAACAGGCGCTTGTGNAAAATAAGTTTTCTGTTCGTGTAATGCCCACNCCTGCCGCCATTCGGGGAGGATGCGGTTTTTGTCTCAGGTTTTTTTTGGATGATTTCGAGCAGGCTTTCGAGTTTCTCACCGCACAGGGATTTTCCGGTTTGGATGCGTATAAACGCGAAGAAGTAAACGGAATAACTTCATACGAAANAATNCCTNATTAAAGGAGTTTTGAATGTTAAGCGAAAAAAAATCGCTTTTGTCTAATTGNACCAGCGGCGGATGCGGGGCAAAAATTGAAAGCAACGCGCTTTCTTCTTTACTGGCATCTCTTCCGCAAAGCCGTGATGAAAGGCTTTTGGTCGGCTACGACACCTGCGATGATGCGGCTGTTTATAAACTTGATGACAAGCAGTCGCTTATTTTTACCGTCGATTTTTTTCCGCCCATGGTGGATGACCCGAAAACATTCGGGCGCATTGCGGCAGCCAATGCCTTAAGTGATGTGTGGGCGATGGGCGGGCGGCCTATGCTGGCGCTGAATCTGGTTTGTTTCCCAGAAGCATTTGAAAAAGAAATTCTTGCCGAAATCATTACCGGGGGCGAAGAAAAAATAACGGAGGCCGGAGCGGTGCTGGGCGGCGGCCACTCAATTTATGATCGCGAACCGAAATACGGCCTTGCCGTTTCAGGCATTGCTGAAACGCAAAAAGTGATACGGAACAACACGCCAAAACCCGGACACAAATTGATACTCACAAAGCCTTTAGGCTCAGGCATTGTTATGGCGGCTTTGCGGGTCGGTATGGCAAGCGAGGAATCTGTCCGGCAAGCTATCGCCGGCATGGAACGCCTTAACCGTTATGCCGCCGAATGCATGGCGCACTGCACGGTGAGCGCTTGCACGGACATCACCGGCTTCGGCTTGCTCGTCCATACCATGGAAATGGCGGGAACAGAAGCAACCATCGTTTTGTATCCTGAAGCTTTGCCGTTTATTCCTAAGGCGACCGAATATGCCAATGAGTATCTTTTAACTGCTGCCGGACAGCGCAACCGCAACCGCTCCGAAAAAGCGGTTGATGTGAGCAAGCTTCCGTTTGCNGTGCAGGAGCTAATGTTTGATCCGCAAACATCAGGCGGGCTTTTAATTGCGGTTGCCCCTGACCAGGCNCAAGCGCTTGTTTCAGAAATTCGTAAAAACGGAGATGAGAGCGCCGCAATTATCGGAGAAGTAACAAAAAGATCAGAAAAGCCGATTTTGTTTAGAGCGTGAAAACATAGAAACAGGAGGATACTATGAAAACATTGGATATGCTTGGGCAGCCTTGCCCAATTCCGGTTGTGAGCGCGAAGAAAGCTCTCGCTGAACTTAATACAAACGGAGTTGTTGTTTTGGTTGACAATTTTGTCGCAGTGCAAAACCTGGAAAAAATGGCAAATGGAACTGGCTGTTCTTTTTCTTATGAAAAGGACGGAGACACATACAAAGTAAGCGTTATCAAA
>WQRS01000266.1 GCA_009786615.1 Treponema sp.
GCGAAAAAGCGCGGCAGCGCAGGCTTATCAAAGGAATCATCATCGGCATGAGCGCGGCGATGCTTATGGGCAGCGGCAGCATCGTGCGCAAAGCGGGTGTTGACGCTCTTGGCGACCCGCTGCTTGCGGTTGCCATCGACGGGCTTTTTGCGCTTATTGCCTGCGTTACCGTGCTTGTTATTCGCGGCAAAGGCAGGGATATAATCGCGGCGATAAAAAAACTCGAATTTAATTACGTGATGTCAGGTCTTTTCGCAAGCGCCGGGCTTTATTCAATGGTTTATTCTTTAAGCCTGATTCCTGTCGCCATCACCAATTCCATAACCGCCACCGAACCGCTGTTTACAATACTTATCGTGTGGCTGATAAAAGAAGGCAAAAAAGAGAAACTCAACCTTTCAACACTTTTCTTCGGTATTTTGATGGTTACAGGCACGATTATTTTGATAACAAGCGGGACTAATTAGGGGCAAATCATTGGAGAATTGTTTACAAATACGGCAGGAAAAACCGTCTGATTACGATGAAGTTTGCGATCTTGTAAAATTGTCATTTGCCTCAAATCCTGATAATGATGGAACAACGCATGAATACGTAAGAGAGTTAAGAGAAAAAGACACGTTTATTCCTGAACTGTCGCTGGTCGCCGAAGATGAAAACGGGAAAATTGCCGGCTTTATTGTTTTGTACGAATTTTACATGAATGCAGAAATTGAGGCAAAAACCGAGTCTATTACCGCACTCCTTTTATCGCCAATCTGTGTACACCCTGATTATTTTCGCAGAGGAATAGCACGCGCGATGATAGATCGTTCGTTTTTTATTGCAAAGGAAATGGGGTACAAGGCGGTTTTTCTTTGCGGTGATCCGGACATATACGCCAAATTTGGATTCAGACCGTCTTTTGAATACGGCATATTT
The DNA here is from genome assembly GCA_009786615.1 of Treponema sp. The sequence goes on from WQRS01000266.1 coordinate 922, forward strand.
CACGTTGACGATGCCCGGAAAAACGCGCCGTGGTGCATGGCTTATGAACTTGTTGACGATGCCTTGAAGGGCGTTTGCACAACGGTGGATATTGTTTGAGGAGGCGGCACGGCAACAGGCGGGCGGGAGCCGCGGCTTTGGGTTTTAAGTTTCTCAAGTCAGTCTTTCCACAGCGCCGTCAATATAGTATAAAGGAACAATGAGCGAAAAATCATCAGCAGGAAAGGCGAAATTTTCCGCCGTTACTTTTGATTTGGATGGAACCCTCTACCCAGATTCCCGTCTGTTTTTTAAGCTTACGCCCTTTGTCATTAAAAACTGGCGGTTGCTTCGTGCAATGGGGGCGGCAAGAAAACATTTGCGAAAAACAGGCGAATACCACGGAAATTTTTATGAGCTCCAGGCCAAAATTATGGGGGAGATTTTGGGAGAGGATGCCGAAANGATACGGGAAAAAACTGACCGTTTGATTTACCGCGGCTGGGAGCCGTTTTTTCACGATATGAGGCTGTTTCGCCATTTGGTTGAAACACTGGATGCCTTTAAAGCCAAAGGCATCAGAATGGGAATTCTTTCAGACTTTCCTCCGGTAACAAAACTCAAAAACATGAAGATCGANGGTTATTGGGANGTCGCGCTTTGTTCGGAGGAATCGGGGCGGCTGAAACCTGACCCGCTTTCGTTTCTGGAAATGGCTGACAAAATGGGAAAAAAGCCCGAAGAAATGCTTTATGTGGGGAACAAAATCCGTTATGACGTTGACGGCGCAATTGCCGCCGGAATGAAAGCGGCTTTGATTCTTCCGAAATGGAGAAAGCCGCCCGCTGATGTAGCAAAACGCGCCTTTGTCTTTTATGACTATCGCAATTTGCGCGATTATGTGCTACAGTAGCGTGAATGGGATTTTTCACTGTTGGTAATCTTTTTACGCTGGGTTTAGCCCTGCTTTTTCTCTTTTTGTTCCGTTATTTGGATAAAAATAACCGAAACATGAGAAAATTGCGGGATTATTCAGAGGCGCTTAAAAAAGACCTTTCACTTTTTATGGAAGAACAGGAAAAAGCGATAAAAGATTATGGGGTTTCGCTGAAAGTTGAGCGGGATTCGGCAAAAGAGCTGATGAGGCGGCTTCAAATTACCGAAGAAGAGCTTGCGGAGAAAGCCGCTATGGTAAGCCGTATTGATGAACACATAAAAAGTTACGAAAAAACGCTCTCTGAACTTGAGCGTATGACAAGCCGCCTGCAGGAAAACGCAAACAGGGTGCGCGAGGAATCGGCTTTTGTTGAGACTACAAATAAGCGCATAAACGAGGCAAAAAGCCGCCTTGTCGAACTGGAAAAATCCCTTGAAAGCATNGAAAGCCGCTTTGAGCAGGATAACGCCCATTCACTTGAGAAGGCGGCAGAAGCAACACTTACCGATGTGAGAATTGTCGTCTCTGATTTAGTATCACAAACCGAAACCGTTGAGCGCCGCGTTGAGGATCTGAGGCAAGAAATTAGCAAGAGCGAACAGATCCGCGCGGCAACATTGGCGGCAGATGTGGAACACATAAATCATGTGTTAAAGACGGCTGTGGAACAGGCAGGAAAACGCGCGGACAAAATTGAGGATGCGGCGCTGGCGAACTTGAAAGAGCAAGCTGAACAGCGGATACAAAAGATAAAAAGTTTTGAAGAAGAGCGGCTTAAAACTTATAGTGAGAATGCCAAAGCGCGGGTGGCGGAAGTACAGGAGTTATTAAAAAAAATCCGCTCCGATTGGCAAGAAGAACGTTCAGACTGGGAAAGCAAAGACAAGGCTTTGCAAGATGAGCG
>WQRS01000267.1 GCA_009786615.1 Treponema sp.
GGATGCAAAGCCGCTTTGATTTGGATGCGCAGATTTCAGATATTTTGCGTATAAGGACAAGTATTTTTTTTACGTTTCCTGGGGCGGGAAACGGCTTTGCCCTTGAAAACTTTTTTGAGCTTAGAGAGTTCTTTTTTGACTACACGGTAGCGTACAGGCTATTTTTCCGCGGCGGCCGCTTTAATTACAATTGGGGCATTTCCCCAAACTTCGCCTTCACCAACCTTATCGCAAGGATTCCGCGCCCGCTTGGTGATGAGTTGCGATATGTTCACGACCCATTTTTACTGCGGCTTGATGTTCCTGTGGGCATTGGCGGTTTCCAGTTTGTAGCCTTAACAAGGCGGGCGCTGACGGCAGGTCATCCGTTTCGTTATTATGACGTTGGATACGGCGCGCGGTTTAATTTAGCGCTTCCGCGTTTNGATTCAAGCGTTGCGGCTTTTTTTCAGGAAGGAATGCCGCTCCGTTCAGCGCTTACGTTCCGCACCACGCTTGGCCATACGGAATTTTACAGTGAAGTGCTTGCGGCAATTGATCCCCGAGACCCAACGGATTTTGGGGGTGCTTTTAACATTGGCTTTATCAGGGAGTTTTTCCGCAACAGGCTTGTGGTAAACGGGGAGCTTTTTTTTAACACTGAACGTAACGCGTTTTGGTTTCGTCCTGAAACAAGCATTCAGCATGCGGATGCACTTCCATTTCCCGACGGCCTGAATTTCGCCCTCAATCTCCTTTACCGTTTTGGCGGCAGAATGCAGCCGCGCCTTTTCCTACAGATATTGTACGCCCCGCAGCAAAACTCCGCGCAGATGGTTCCGGGGTTCCGCCTTAATCTGTGGGAACACCTTGAGCTATATGTCGCCGTNCCTATGGCGCTTGGGGAAAGAAGCGGACATTACTTTAGCGTTACCGCNGATCCGCATCCNCATTACAACCGCCCGTTTTCTGTCGTGATTTTGTTTACCTTAAGCGGCACAGTGCGCATCGGGCAAGGGCATTAGGGAAAATCGCTTCACAAACTTGAGCAAAGCCCTTTACTTTTTGAATATTATTACCTAAACTCTTTATTAGTATAAAGTGTAAAAATATCATAACTCATCTAATTCGGAGGTTTTCATGGTCAAGGTAGCAATTAACGGGTTTGGGCGCATCGGACGCCTTGTCTTTCAGGCGATGGTCGAGCAGAAGTTGCTGGGCAAAGAGATCGAGGTGGTGGCGGTTACCGATGTTTCCACAGACGCGAAGTATTTTGCCTATCAGTTGAAATACGATTCCACGCAGGGCAAAATGAAGGCGAAGCTTTCCAGCGCAAAAAGCAGCCCCTCTGTTGAAGAAGACGATGTATTGGTTGTGGACGGACACAAAATCCAATGTGTCATGGCGGCGAAGGAACTGAAAGACCTCCCGTGGAAAAAGCTTGGTGTGGAATACGTCATCGAATCAACCGGGCTTTTTGCCGATGACAAGGCGTTCGGGCACCTTGAAGCGGGGGCGAAAAAAGTTATCATCTCAGCGCCCGCGAAGGCAAAAGACCACAAAATTCCCACGCTGGTTATGGGCGTGAACAACGACAAATATAACCCGGCAGAAGATCACGTTGTCTCCAACGCGAGCTGCACCACAAACTGCCTGGCTCCTTTGGTGCATGTGCTTTTGAAAGAAAAAATCGGAATCGAAAAAGGTTTAATGACGACTATTCATTCCTACACCGCAACGCAAAAAACCGTTGACGGTCCTTCCAAAAAAGACTGGCGAGGCGGACGTGCGGCGGCCATCAACATTATCCCGTCAACAACGGGAGCGGCGAAAGCTGTCGGCGAAGTGCTTCCTGATACCAAAGGTAAACTGACCGGAATGAGTTTCCGTGTTCCCACCGCCACGGTTTCGGTTGTTGACTTGACCTTCACCGCCGCCAAAGATACCTCGATTGAGGAAATTGACGGACTCATGCAGAAGGCTTCCAAGGGTTATCTGAAAAATATCCTGGGTTACTGTAACGAGGAAGTTGTTTCTACGGATTTTATCCACGATTCGCACTCCTCAATTTATGACAGCCTTGCAACTCTACAGAATAATTTGAGCGGCGAAAAGCGCTTTTTCAAGCTTGTCTCGTGGTATGACAACGAGTGGGGCTACTCAAAACGTGTGGTCGATCTGCTTATGTTTATGGCAAAAGCCGCGGCCAAGAAAAAATAAGGGGCAAAAAGATAAATGATAAAAACAGTCAAAACCGTTGACTTAAAAGGCAAACGTATCATCATGCGCGTTGATTTTAACGTGCCGATGAAAGACGGCGTTGTTCAGGACGATACGCGCATTGTGGCGGCGATTCCCACGATAAAGTATATTCTTTCGCAGGGAGCGAAAACGCTCACGCTTATGAGCCATTTGGGTGATCCGGCAAAGGACGCTGAAAAGGCGAGGGCAAAAGCGGAAAAAGATGGCGCACCTTTTGATTTGGACAAGTACATCAAAGGCAAACACCGTATGGCGCCGGTTGCAGCTTATTTGCAGAAGAAACTGGGAAAAACCGCCACAGTGGTTTTTGCAGGCGAGGACGGCTGTTTCGGCAAAAAAGAGTTTATAGCCAGCCAAAAACCGGGCACAGTTATCATGCTTGAAAACACACGTTTTCACAAGGAAGAAACCGCTAAAGAAGCCAAAGACCTTGACAAGCTGGCGAAGGCGCTTGCCGAGTACGGCGACATCTTTGTCAATGACGCGTT
>WQRS01000268.1 GCA_009786615.1 Treponema sp.
CGCTCACCGGAAAAAGCGCCAACACCGCCCGCTTCAATCACCAGACGGCTTAACAGATGCGGAGCAAGGCGCGGCAAGGGATGCGGCTGACCGGGAACACCAGACGGCTTAACAGATGCGGAGCAAGGCGCGGCAAGGGATGCGGCTGACCGGGAAGCCGTTCGGCGCGGGCAAGATGCAGAGTCTCTGAATCAAAATGCCCGCGTGAATGAAGTGAGCCCAAAAGCGTATCGCGCCTTCTTTGCAGCGCTTCCCGATTGCGCCCCGGATGAATGAGCGCCGGGCTGTTTGGCAGCACCGCAAGCGTGGCGGCCTCCGCCCATGAAAGGTCTTCGGAACTCCTGCCAAACCAGCGCCACGAAGCCGCTTCAATGCCGACAACATTTGCCCCAAACGGCGCATGGGCGGCATAAAGGCGCAAAATCTCGTCCTTGGATTTTGACATCTCAAGACGCAGGGCAAGAACCGCTTCCACGCCCTTCTCAAGCATTGTACGCGGGCGAACACCGCCCGGAGCGGAAGCGTTCCGTGAAAGGCGAATTGTCTGCATGGTCAGCGTTGAAGCGCCTGAAACCACCTGCCTGTAGCGTATATTCTGATACGCCGCCCTGATTACCGCCAGAGGATCAACCCCGGGATGCCGCCAAAAACGGCGGTCTTCCGCTTCAATGAGCGCAATGACAAAACGCTCGTTCAGCGCCTCAGGCGGCGGGAAACGCCACTGTCCGTCTTTAGCGACTTGCGCGCCCAAAAGCGAGCCGTCACGGGCGTACAACACCGGCGAGTAGGAAACGTCAAAAAGAGTGGGTTTTAGGGAAAGGGCGAAAAATAGGATGAGCACCACAAAAGCGGAGATATAAAGGCTGCGGCGGGGTATGCTGCGGATAATCATCCTGAAAATTTCTGCCATCAGTTTAACTATACTGGCAACAGCGGCAACCCCGCAAGCCACGCTTGCGGGCGCAAGCGCCCTTTCAACCCACTTGAAACTAACTTGAAAAACTGCTAAGATTTCGCATACAACGACATTTATTATCTTTCCAGTCGTTTTTTTGATTTGTAAAGTTTAAGGAGCAGTTGCATAATGGACACCGCAAGCAGTCGGACAGATGTCAGCAAAATGCGAAACATCGGAATCAGCGCCCACATCGATTCGGGAAAAACCACCCTTTCTGAGCGCATTTTGTTTTACTCAAAGAAAATACACGCCGTCCACGAGGTTAGGGGCAAGGACGGAGTCGGCGCTACCATGGATCACATGGAGCTGGAACGCGAGAGGGGCATAACAATTCAGTCCGCCGCCACGCAGGTAACATGGAAAGATTACACCGTAAACCTTATCGATACGCCGGGGCACGTGGACTTCACCATCGAAGTTGAGCGCTCTCTGCGGGTTCTTGACGGCGCGATTCTCGTATTGTGCGCGGTGGGCGGGGTGCAGTCCCAGTCCATCACCGTTGACCGCCAGCTCAAGCGCTACCACGTTCCCCGCATCGCGTTTGTCAACAAATGCGACCGCACCGGGGCAAACCCGTTCCGCGTGAAAAACCAACTGCGCGAAAAGCTCGCCCTTAACGCCGTTCTCATTCAAATTCCCATCGGGCTTGAAGACAAACTTGAAGGCGTTATCGACCTTATCACGATGAAGGCGGTGTACTTTGACGGAGACAACGGCACGGAAATCCGCCATGCGGAAATTCCTGCCCACATGAAAGCCGATGCCGAAAAGCACCGCGAAGAGCTAATCGATGAAGCATCGCTTTTTTCCGATGAACTGGCAGAAAAGTATATTTCAGGCGAAACGATAAGCGAGGAGCTTCTGCGTGAAGCCATCCGCAAAGGAACGCTTTCCGAAGGTTTTGTGCCTGTTATGCTCGGTTCGGCTTACAAGTTCAAGGGCATCCAGCCGCTGCTTGATGCCGTGGGCTATTTCCTTCCCGATCCTGCCGAGGTGAAAAACTACGCGCTTGACATCGACAAAAACGAAGAAAAAGTTGAACTGTCAGTGGATGAAAAAAGCCCCACTGTCGCGCTGGGCTTTAAGCTCGAAGACGGTCAGTATGGGCAGCTCACCTACGTGCGCATTTATCAGGGCGCGCTGAAAAAAGGTGATGAGCTTATCAATACGCGCGCACGCAAAAAGTTCAAAGTAGGCCGCTTGGTGCGCATGCATTCGGACAATATGGAAGATATTAACGAGGCGTCTCCCGGCGACATCGTGGCGCTTTTTGGCATCGAGTGCGCTTCGGGGGACACCTTCTGCGGCGGCGGGCTTAACTACGCCATGACATCGATGTATGTGCCTGAACCTGTCATTTCCCTTGCCGTAACGCCGGTGGACAAAAAAGCCGCCGACCAGATGGGCAAGGCGCTTAACCGCTTCACCAAAGAAGACCCCACTTTCAGAACCTTTGTTGACCCGGAATCCAACCAGTGCATCATACAGGGAATGGGCGAACTGCACCTTGAAGTTTACATTGAGCGTATGCGCCGCGAATACAAAGCGGAAGTGGAAACGGGAATGCCGCAGGTTGCCTACCGCGAAGCGATTACGGCGAAAGCAGAATTCAATTACACGCACAAAAAGCAAACCGGAGGCTCCGGCCAATACGGGCGGGTTGCAGGTTTTATGGAACCGTTTCCGGGCGCTGATTATGAGTTTGTGGATAATATCAAGGGCGGTTCAATTCCCACCGAATACATACCGAGTTGCGACAAAGGCTTTA
>WQRS01000269.1 GCA_009786615.1 Treponema sp.
GCGGATAATTGAGTTTATCGCCGTGCGCCAGTTAAGCGCACTGGAACAGCTTGCCAATCAAGCGCCGGAAAAGCCGCTTGGTGAGATTGGGGAAACGGATGCTTCTTCGACAACCGTCGAAGAAGCGGTGGTTCATACCGAGGAATCAGATGCTTTTCCAGCGGACTCAGAAAAAGCGGATGCCCCGTCAGACGTGGCACAAATTAGCGTAAAAGGGCCGATTCTGTGTTTTGTGGGTCCTCCGGGAACCGGAAAAACCAGCCTTGGGAAGTCAGTCGCGCGCTCACTTGGGCGCAAGTTTGCCCGTATTTCACTTGGAGGCGTGCGCGATGAGGCGGAAATTCGAGGGCACAGGAAAACCTACGTCGGCGCGCTGCCGGGGAAAATCCTTCAGTCAATGCGGAAAACCGGAACACTTAACCCTGTACTTTTACTTGACGAAATCGATAAGCTCGCCCACGATGCGCGCGGCGATCCCGCTTCGGCGCTTTTGGAAGTGCTTGACCCTGAGCAAAACTCAACCTTCACCGATCATTACCTTGAAGTGCCCTACGATTTATCGAAAGTGCTGTTTATCACCACCGCCAATTCACTTCACTCCATCCCCCACCCGCTTTTGGACAGAATGGAAATCATCGAAATCCCCGGATACGGTGAAAACGAAAAACTTGCCATCGCCCAAAAATACCTTGTTCCAAAAGAGCTGCGGGAAAACGGGCTGTCTCAGGCGAAAATCGTTTTTACCGACGAGGTTGTGCGCGAAATTATCCGCCATTGGACAAGCGAATCAGGCGTTCGAAGCCTTGAGCGCGAAATTGCCCGCTGCATAAGGCGCATAGCCCGGCACGCGGTAAACAAAGATTACGGCAAAAGCGAAGGAAAGCCGATTCACTCGTACAAAAAAACGGTGCGCCAAAACGATTTGGAAAAACTGCTTGGACGGCGCAAGTACAAAAACGACGTTGTGTTCAAAGAAGCGCGAATCGGTGTTTCCTACGGGCTTGCGTGGACGGAAACCGGCGGCACTATGCTGCCTGTGGAGACTATACAATTTAAGGGTTCAGGCGACTGTATCATAACAGGTAATTTGGGCGGCGTGATGAAGGAAAGTGTGCGGATTGCGCTTTCGTTTTTGCGAAGTGTCCGTGAGCGCTATTCGTTTGGAGTCGCGGACATTGGGAAAACGGATTTCCACATCCACGTGCCTGAAGGCGCAATTCCAAAAGACGGACCTTCAGCGGGTGTTACACTTGCGGCTTCACTTCTTTCCACGCTTTGTAATGTTCCGCCGAAACCCGCGATTGCCATGACCGGGGAGCTTACGCTCACCGGACGCATTCTCCCCATTGGCGGCTTAAAGGAAAAGCTCCTTGCGGCAATCAGAAACAACATGGAAGAAGTGCTTTTGCCTGAAGACAACCGCGAAGACTGGCAGGAGCTTGATGATGACATAAAAAATGCCTTGACCGTTCATTTTGTTGAGAATGCGGTTGACGCGTTTGATGTGCTTTTTGGCAAAGGTATTGCAAAAAAGAGCAGGAAAAAAGCGGCAACAGTGAAAAAAGCGCTTGAGGCGAAAAAAATATCTGAGAAAAAGGTTTCGGTTATAAAAAAAGCGCCTGAAACCAAGGTAGGAAAGGCAAAAAAACTGTCGATAGTAAAGAAAACCTCCGCAGAAAAGGCTCAGAAGACAAAAAGATCGCCGACAATGGAAGGGACTGAGTCTCCTTATTAAGGAGTTAATAAATATACAAGGGCAAAGAGCCAATGGCAGCTTCAACTAGGTGAAATTTCTATCGGTAGTTGGCACAAGGAAGAGGGGTTTTATGGAACTGGATATTGCTAAGCGCCTGCAAATGGAGGCGAAAAAGGACAGGATCAAGCTAACCATCGGTGCTGTGATTCTATTGCTGACATTTATTGCCATTATTCCGGTTATTTACCAGAATGTGGAAAATCGCCTTCATGCTTTCACCATCGTTGTGGTTTTTTTAACTGCTTCGATCGCTTTCGGCATTTTCCTTGTTATGCGCCTTTTGGTGAAAATGGAACACGACAGTTTCGGGGAGGGAATGCATCTTGTTATGGATACAGCTCCCATGCCGATGATACTTTTTGATAAAAACGCTCGCGTTGTTTATGCTAACTCACAAGTCACAAAAATGCTTGAGTTAAAAGACCTGACGGGCTTAAGTAAATCATTTTTCAGTTTTGCACCTGAGTTTCAGGAGGACGGAACCCGCTCCAAAGACGCAATGTTAAAATATATAAATACCGCAATAGCTCAAGGTGAGGCAACATTTGACTGGATGCAGAAAAAGCCTGACGGTGGATTGGTGCCAAGCCAGTTCACTTTCATTCGTACGTACGTTGAAGGTGCAGATCATACGGTGGTTTTTGTCAAAGATATGCGTAAATTGATTGATACGCAAAGGCGTGAGAAAATGTTCCAGAACAGGATGCACGCGGTTCTTGACGCGTCCCCCATGGTTTGCGCCGTTTACGATGAGGACGGCAACTGTCTTGAGATAAACAAAGAGGTGGAAAATATGCTTTCCATATCTGACAAAACCATCTTCATGGAAAACTTCACCGCTTTTGTGCCTCCCACACAGCCTTGCGGAACTGACTCTGTTGAGAAAAGTGTTCAGATGATACGGAACGCGATAAGAGATGGAAGCGGCAAAGGGGAATATACTTACAAAGCAAGCGA
>WQRS01000270.1 GCA_009786615.1 Treponema sp.
TTCATTGGCTATCCCTCCGTAGAAGAAGAAACCTGCTGAATTGTGGTTTCCCGCGTTTCACCGGACGCACCTGCTTCTGCCGCGACAGAAGCCTCGGCGGCGGGGGCGGGACGGTCAATCAGCGAGGAAGAGTTTTCCCGCTGGGGAAAACCGAGCAAGGTGCGGATTTCATCATCCAGCAGGGTTTCCTGCGTAAGCAGGGCTTCGGCGATTTTTTCCATTTCGTCTTTGTGGGCGAAAAGAATGTCTTCCGCCTGTTGGCGTTTTTCATCCAGTATACGCTTGATCGCGCGGTCAATTTGCTGTGCGGTTTCCTCTGAATAATCTTTGTGGCGGGCAATTTCCTTACCCAAAAAGATCGGCTGATCTTCCTGCCCGTAAGTGACCGGCCCCATTTCATCCGCCATGCCCCACTCGCAAACCATGCGGCGGGCCATCTCGGTGGCTTGCTCAAGGTCTTGCTTTGTGCCGGTGGTGGTTTCATCGTAAAAAAGGCGTTCCGCCGCCCAGCCGCCGTAGCAGATGACAATGCGATCCAGAATCCAGCCCCTTGTGCGGCTGTAGCTGTCCTCTTCCGGAAGCGACATCGCCATTCCCAGCGCCCTGCCGTGCGGCACAATTGTCACTTTGTGGAGCGGGTCGGCGTGGGGCAGGTAATAGTGAAGGAGGGCGTGTCCTGCCTCGTGGATGGCAGTCATGCGGCGTTCCCTGTCAGAAACAACGAGCGTTTTTCTGGCAACACCCATGAGGATTTTATCCCTTGCTTCCTCAAAATCTTCCATTTCCACGGTGGCTTTGTCTTTGCGGGCGGCAAACAGCGCCGCCTCGTTGACAAGGTTCGCCAAATCCGCCCCGCTCATGCCCGGCGTTGCCCGCGCGATACGCGCCATATCGAGCTTTTCGTCTTTGGGGATTTTATCGGCGTGTATCTTCAATATGTCTTCCCGCTCTTTGATGTCAGGCATCGCTATCATCACCTGGCGGTCAAAACGACCGGGGCGCAGAAGCGCGGCATCAAGAACATCGGGGCGGTTGGTGGCGGCAAGAATTATCACGCCGTCTTTTGCGTCAAAACCGTCCATCTCGACAAGAATCTGGTTGAGGGTCTGCTCACGCTCGTCATGNCCNCCGCCGTAGCCCGCGCCTCGNCTGCGCCCNACCGCGTCAAGCTCATCGATAAAAATGATGCACGGAGCGCTTCGCCTTCCCTGCTCGAAAAGGTCACGGACGCGGCTTGCGCCAACACCTACAAACATCTCGACAAAATCCGAACCTGACATATGGAAGTAGGCAACTTTCGCCTCTCCCGCGACAGCGCGGGCAAGAAGCGTTTTCCCCGTGCCGGGCATCCCGACCAAAAGCACACCTTTTGGAATGCGCGCGCCCATTTTCGTAAATTTTTGCGGGTCTTTAAGGAAGGAAACGACTTCCTCAAGCTCGTATTTGGCATCTTTCTGCCCCGCAACATCCTGAAACGTGATTTTTTTCCCGCCGTCATGATACTGCTTGGCGCGGCTTTTCCCGAACTGGAACGCCTTGTTGCCTGCCCCTTGCATGTGCCTGAACAGGAACAAAATCAGAGCGAAGCCGATAATCCAGGGGAGCATCTGGAGAAAAACCGTTCCCAGCGTTACGCCCCTGACCGCGCCTGACACGTTAACGCCATGTTCCATCAAAAGCGGCATAAGGTAAGGATCGTGAAAGGGGATAAGCGTCCTGAAATGCTGTGTGACGGCGTTGTTGCGCCTGATGCCTTCGATGACTGTGTTATCGTGTATTGTTACGTCAGTAACTTCGCCCAGTTGAAGGGCGCTGATAAAAACTGAATATGGTATTTCCTGCCGCTGGGGTTCNTCGTTGCCTCTAAAAAAGTGGATTGCNAAAAAGCCTATCATNGNGAGAAAGAAAAAAAGCGCAAAGCGATTTGGCCGCCCGTTTCCTGTCATATTGGGTCTGGGGGGTATTTTGTTATTCTGATCATTGAACATTTAAGCCTCCGAATATCTGAAAAAGGCAACAGGCGGACTCTCCGGAAGTATCCGCGCTTATTACCAGCAGTTCTCCATTTGCCGCAAAACAAATAAAAGCGGATGTCCCATCTTTATCCTCGGCAGTGATAATTTTTGCATAATGCGCACGGGCATCCGCTTTAAGTATATCAGAAAAACGGCGTTTGTCTCCCCCCTTACAAATCAAATCGGTTCCCCTGTGACTGCGCAGAACGAGCGGCAATGCGGCTCTGAAACTACCAACAGGATTTCCTGCGCTTGTTATACCGGTAAGATCCGTATCGGTCGATGCCAATACACGCAATACCGTTTTGTTTTTTGCTTCCTTTGAATTCAAACCCAACACGTTTCCTTTGAGTGCATATTCCCCAACCTCTGTAATCACAAGCGAAAATCCCCGTTCGCTTGCCTTTTTATGCGCCAGCGCCAATTCCACAAAGCCGTCACGCTCGGTAAAACGCACCCCGCCCAAATCCTGCGAGCGCCCCTGCCCTGCTTCGCTCTGTTCTGTGCCATCGCGCATGGCATCGCGCACGGCGCCACGCACCGCGGAACGCCGCAACGGGCGCTTGTTTTCAAGCATGATTGCGCCTGAGAAAAGAGCCTCTTCTCTTAGTATCGGCGGGGCAGAAAAGAAATTCGCAGCCGGAAGCAAGAGAGTTTCCAGCCCGCTCCCCTCCCATTTAAGACGCTTTTCCGC
>WQRS01000271.1 GCA_009786615.1 Treponema sp.
CCCGGCCAGAATATTTCAGGAACGCCGGAAGCCAGAATGATCAGCTTGTTGTTCGCGTTAATCGCCTCGCTGTGCTGCCGGGTAGCATCCGAGTTCAGATAGAGGAACTCGGTCTTTTCCTCTTTGATGTTGATGAAGAACTCATCCTCAAACGGATTCACGTCATCGATCCTTCCACTGTCGCCGTAATTATTTCTAATCCAGGCAGTACCGTCACCTTCCGTAGACTGTACCAGCTTCGGATTGAACCGTGCCAGTATCTCGTGCCTTTTCAGGTGAATGTCGTGGGTTGACTTGAGCAACCTGAGATTGCGCCCGAATATGGAATGCCCCCGCCACTCGTTTTCCTTGCATTCGTGGCTGAACGGAATCGGGATAAACCCGAAGGGGTTGTTCATTTTGTCATTCCTCAGCTCCCGGTTGCCGCCATCGCCGGTCCACCATATCTGTATGTAATCCCGCCCTATGCGGCGCTTGCGTTCGGCGTACTTAACCTCGTTGTAGTTGTCAATGTACTGAATCATTACGTGATCCCAAACAACGTTGATTTCGTTGGTATCAAGGTCAATTTCAATGTCGGTGATATTTTGGTCGGGAATAGTCTCCCAAATTACCCGGCCCAGCTTCTGGCTGTAGCGGCACCAGCGCCAAGCCGTTCCGATAAGCAGGTAGGCCTGCACAATGCCGGGGAAGTCATCGCTATTATCGTCAATGATGTCCTTTAACGCTTCCTGGGTCTTTTCGTCCGGCGCTTTCGGCGTTGGTATGCCGATCAGGTTAGTCGGCACGTTGACCGGGGTGTAAGCCATCGGGGAGGCGAACTGAAGCCCCGCTTCTTCCCCGTAAAACAGACCGTATAGCAGGTCGGCGTTTGCCGCCAATCCACCGGTCATGTCCACTCTTTGCGGCCTGTTCGGATGGTGCCGCTTTCCAAGGCTCTGGTTGCTTTCACCGCCTTTTTTCCAGAATAACGGGCCGACTATTTTCTGAAAGTGTCTGCCCTGTAATACGCTATCGCTCATTGTTTTCCTCCCCGCTAATCCTTGCATCCAAGCTCTTTAAAATCGCTTGCCTGCTCATCGGCTTGCCATAGTCTTATTTTCATAAAAGCGCCGCATTTCGAGCATTTTTTATCATGGTCAATCTTAAAGTCGCCCATGTATTCGACATGGCAGTTTTCGCACTTGTAAATCATTTTCAGCCTCATTCACCCCTCCTGCGCCGAGCCGCCATTTGTTTTCGTAGTTCATTATCAAGAGCGCCACTCTTGCATGGATAATAGCATAAAAGCAACGCATCCGCTTTGTCCGGCGATCTGCCAAAGCGTTCTTTGAATTTCTTTTTCTGCTCAATTTTTCTGCGCCCTATTTTATCATGATCATACAGCCTGCCGCCAAGTTCCTGCAAGAGCTGCGGATCGTTGGGTATCTCAGCTACATCAATCGGAAAATCAAACCACATTTCATCGGCTACGGTTTCATACTTCTTTTTGTCCTTTGGCGATCCACCAAAGTTTATAGGGATAACGTTCGCACCCAGTTCTGCAAGCCGATCAGTGACACCGCCGCCAATCCCTGTATCGTCTACTTTGATCGCGATACTCCGATCTTTGTCCGCAAACTCCCAAACTTCTTTGGCAACAAACTGGGTGTCTTTTTTGGACAGTTCCCGGTGGGCTATTGTTTTGGCTCCGCGCCGGCGGTACATTTGGGTCTTATCCTTTCCGAAGCGCCCCACGTCCACCCCTATCTCGTCTGGGTCGGTTTCCTCAGCAATCCGGCTTGCCGCCGCCCGTACGTCAACCCGGCTCATAACGGCGTTTTCGCCCTGTTTCCTGGGGTTTCCTCCCCAGATGTATTCTGCATCGTCCGGGTTATTACGGTAATCAGTTTCCATTTCGCTCTGTAGCACTTTTGGAAAATGCGGATTGTCTGCCAGGCCGGGTTCCAGTTCTATTCTGAGTACATCATCCCTTTCCGGCAGCCATAATTCGGTGTAAATAGGGTCATAGTCAGTCTCCGGGTTCCATACGGCCCATAATTCCGAGCCCTCCTTGCGCAAGGTCGGAAGCATCATCTTGATTGATTCCTTGGACACGGTTGACGCTTCCTCAATGAAAAATACATCAAACCCCTCAAGCCCTTTTACCTGCATGGCGGCCATAATGTCTTTTAGCCCACGAAAAATAAAATGCGCCCCAGCCGGGGAATTAATATGATCCCGCGTTATTGTCCACCCAGGGTATCGCAGCCGTTCAATTGTCTCACGAATCAGGGAATAGCATGACTCTTCAAGGGAACGCTGAACCTCGCGGAAGCACCCAATCCGCAACGGCTCCCGGTGCGCCCTTTGAACAAGGAGCGAAGCGCATGACCATGATTTTGCCCCGGCCCCGCGCCCGCCCTTTGCAAGTTTGATTCTCCGGGGTTCACGGAAGCGCTCCATTTTCGGGGTTACTTTCTCAAGCTCTTTCTGTTCAAGGAGGTTTAACAATTCAAATTTTTCATCTTCATTAAGATTTTTTAACAGATTTTTTATGTTCACTGTTCTTTAAAAACTCCACGATACGTTTATCCCTTTCCTCTGGGGTCAAAGCTGTAAAAGATAATCCGGGTGTCTTTACGTCTACAGTCTGTGTAGGCTTACCGGAAGTTCTGTCCATGAGCTTTTCGAAGTT
>WQRS01000272.1 GCA_009786615.1 Treponema sp.
AAAAAAAGCATTGGTGCGCTTTTTTTATAAAACTTATTTCCGCTGTAATAATTGTCAAGTTGTTTTTTTGAACCGCCTTATACCGCCTGAAATTAGCTATGATGAAAATTATTTTTTTGAAGTTTACAAAAAGCAGTACGGAAAAACATATCTTGAAGATTTTCCCAGCCTAATTAAGACAGCAGACAAGCGTCTTCGATCAATTGTCGCGGCGGGCAAAATCAATGATAATATTACCCCCCGCCTTTTTGACATTGGCTGTGCGTACGGCTCATTTTTAAAAGCGGCAAAAGACTTAGGCTTTGCTTGTTTTGGCGTTGATCCGATTCCTGATGCGGTGCGTTACGTTAATGAGGAACTAAAGATTTCCGCGTGGCAGGGATTTTTTCCCTCAGGCTCAAAAGCCGAAGACGGTCCATTTGATGTTGTAACAATGTGGTTTGTCATTGAGCATTTTAAAGATCCTTTTATGATTCTTAACGAAATTAAAAGGATACTTAAACCGGGCGGTGTATTTGCCTTTTCAACCCCTTCAATTTCAGGTATTTCAGGAAGAAAAAGCATTAAAGACTTTTTAAGAAAAAGCCCCGAAGATCATTACACGGTTTTAAGTCCTTCCACCTGCAAAAAAGTCCTAAAGCACTTTGGCTTTGTTGTGAAGAAAATTGTCGTTACAGGGCATCATCCGCAGCGGTTTCCGCTTTTTGGGCGCTTTGTACGGCAGGGTGAGAAGGGCTTTTTTTTCAAAGCTTTGCTTGCAGTAAGCCGCTTATTCAGGCTTGGTGATACCTTTGAAGTGTATGCGGTAAAAGAACGGTGAAAAACCAATTTGATATTCCGATAATAAAGTGATAGAATATAGTTGGAGGGTGTGTCCGTGATAAAGTTGTATAGCCGAGGCGAAGTCCTTTTTTTCTCAGTTTTAAGCGCCGCAATCGCGCTTGCCATTGCCGCAGGTGTTAGCTTTTTACCGCGCTTTTTCTCATCAGGATCAGACGGCGGCGATGTAAATACCGCTGTTGTGCAAGACCCGCGCACACACGCCACACTGGAAGTCTTAAGTTCTCTCCAACGCGCCAGCTTACCGATTCAGGTGAATATGCCTGAACTTGCCGCTTTTACCGAAAGCGAGCGTACCAATATCGCAATTTATGAGCAATTAAATGCCGGTGTTGTAAACATTACCACCGAAACTGTTGCAATAAACTGGTTTTTGGAGCCGGTTCCCCAAGCCGGAAGTTCAGGTTCAGGTTCGATAATAAGCGACCAAGGTTATGTGCTTACAAACTACCACGTCATTCGCAACGCCAACCGCATTGACATCACATTAGCTTCAGGTGAGCAGTTTGAAGGAAGGGTGATTGGAACAGACCCGGAAAACGACCTTGCCGTATTAAGGTTTGATCCTCCTCCTGGATTGAATCTGCGCGTTATTCCATTCGGAAGTTCCGCAAACTTGCGGGTAGGGCAAAAAGTGCTTGCGATCGGTAATCCCTTCGCGCTTGAACGCACACTTACCGTTGGCATTGTTTCAGGGCTTGGGCGCCCTATCCAGACTTCGCCCCGACACATCATCCGCAACATGATTCAAACAGATGCCTCCATTAACCCCGGCAATTCAGGCGGCCCGCTTTTAAACGCGCAGGGGCAGATGATAGGCATTAACACGGTAATTTATTCACCCACCGGCGGCTCTGTCGGAATTGGGTTCGCTGTTCCTGTGGATACCGCGCGGCGTGTTGTGGCGGAAATTATCGCGCACGGCAGCGTCAGGCGCGGCTGGATTGACGCAACTGTTGTGCAGATTTTTCCGGCGCTTGTGCGCCACGCCAACTTGCCGGTAAACTCAGGTTTTATGGTTTCCCGCACGCGCCGCAACGGACTTGCCGAAAGGGCAGGAATAAGGCAGGGCACACAACCAGTCCAGCATGGACGCAGTGTCATTTACCTGGGCGGCGATATAATTACCGCGGTCAACGGAATACAGACCAATAACCTGGCAGACCTGTATTCGGCGCTTGANAACTCTCGTCCCGGAGACATTGTGCGGGTGGATATAGTGCGCGCAGGACAAGCGCTTTCACTTAACATTCCGCTTGCCGACAGGGAAGAAGTGCTTTCCCGCTAGTGTTGAGCGTTTGAGCTTTAAAAGCGGCAATTTCTCTCACATCGGAAGGCATAAAGAAGGGATGTCCGAAAAGTAACAAAGATGATGGAAATTGGACATCTCCCATATCGTCAAACTGAATTGGTCTATAGCGGAAGATCGTCAACAGAGTTCATGGTACTCCAATTGACGGTTACATTACCGTTACCGGAAATATTAACAAGGACGAAGCGCATATAACCAATGTCTATACTTTGGTCTTGAACAAAAACAAATCGCTGCCCTGTTTGGATGCCATGCGGCCACGATTCGAAAGTTGCGCGTTTAATCATCATATGTACGACATCATTTAGGCAGAAAATCTGATAAACTCAAAACCCCTTTGCGTTTCTTCGTTCCTTTGCGAGAGGTCTTCTAAAAAAATTACTTAAAAATTGATTTCCGTGATTTTTCAAGAAATCGCGTTTTGGGCCTTCCTGGACTTGAACCAGGGACCTACGGATTATGAGTCCGCAGCTCTAACCAACTGAGCTAAAGGCCCGTATTGTACGGCGCTTTTTTCTATTCC
>WQRS01000273.1 GCA_009786615.1 Treponema sp.
AAAACTGCCCTTTTGACAACTGCCGGGTTCCGCGATGTTTTGGAAATTGCCCGGTGCAATCGCCCTGACCTTTTTAATATTGGTTTTGCAAAACCCGTTCCGTTTGTTCCAAGACATTTGCGTTTGGAAGTCAGCGAAAGGATGGATTACAAGGGACGCGAATTAACTCCGGTGAACAAAGATGATATTGACAAAGCGCTTAAGCACTTTCGCCAGGAAGGTGTGCAGGCAATTGCCGTTTGCTTTTTGCATTCATACGCAAATCCCGCCCATGAAATTGAGACTGTTGAATATGTCAAAAGCGTTTGGCCTGATGTGTATGTTACAAATTCGTCGGTCATCACAAAAGAATGGCGGGAGTATGAAAGAACAAGCACTGCCGTACTCAATGCATACGTAATGCCTGCAGCATCAAAATATATTGCTTTACTTGAAGAAAAATTAAGCGATGCCGGATTGCGCGGCAAAAAATTTATCATGCAGTCNAACGGCGGNGCGACAACTTTTCAGCAGGCAAAAGAAACGCCAATACACATGGTTGAGTCAGGNCCTGTTGCCGGAGTTTTCGGCGCCGCGCTGCTTGGGNAGATGCTTGGAATTGATAACACTATTGCACTNGATGTGGGCGGAACCACGGCAAAGTGCTCGCTCGTTGCAGGCAATCACGTAAATATAATAACTGATTATAAAATCGAACGATCGGATCGCAATGCCGGTTATCCNATTATGGCGCCTGTTGTTGACATTGTTGAAATCGGCAACGGCGGCGGATCAATCGCCTGGNTTGACGAAACCGGCGGTTTGAAAGTCGGGCCAAAATCCGCGGGTTCTGTGCCCGGCCCGGTGGCTTACGGCCGCGGCGGAGTTTACCCAACAACAACTGACGCGTGTTTACTCACAGGAAGACTTTCCGCAAAAAACTTTGACAACGAAGTNAATTTAAATAATGTCAGGGATGCTGTAATTGATCATATAGGCAAGCCGCTTTCCTTTGATTGGGNCAAAGCCGCTTTCAGTATTATACGCGTGGCTGAATCGAATATGCTTAACGCGTTAAAATTAATTTCCGTCCGCAAAGGACATGACCCCAGGGATTTCACAATGGTAGCTTTCGGCGGCGGCGGCCCGATGCATTGCGCAGCCCTTGCCGCACAACTGGGGATTCGCAGCGTTGTTGTGCCTAACGCCGCCGCGGTGTTTTCCGCGTGGGGCATGATGATGGCTGATCTCAGGCACGATTACCTTAAAACATCGATTTGCCGAACACTCGATGTTACTTTGGATTTTCTTAACAACGAATGGCGGCAGCTGGAAAACGATGCCAACACGCAATTAAAAAGCGAAGGTGTCGACAGCTCAACAATTATTCTTCAATATTCGGTTGATATGCGTTACATGGGGCAGGAGCATACCGTTAAAATAAACGCCTTGCCTGCTCCATGGAACGACCAGCAGCGCGATGAAATTATAAGCNGATTTCATGAAGCACACGAAAAAAACTTCACATTCAAATTGCCGCAAACGCCGACTGAAATCGTNAATTTCCATTTAACCGCTTTTGGNAAAACAGAAAANCCTGAAGTAAAAGAAATCAGTGTGCCGCAGACAACTTTGGATCAATGCATTGTTGAAGAAAGGGATGTTTATTTTGAGGAAAAGGGTTTTATAAAAATTCCTGTTTACTCACGGGAAAAGCTTTGGCCGGGAATTGAACTTCAAGGCCCCGGAATTGTTCAGGAAACTTCTGCCTCAACCTTGTTTTTTTCAGGGCAAAAATTAACCGTCGATAAATACGGCAATCTATTCATATCATTGGAGGAGCAAGCATGAAAAACAATAATTACGATTTAATTACAATTGACATTGTAAAAGACTCTCTTCTTGCAATCAGCGATGAAGTATTTCTCGTGCTTGCCAGAACTTCAATGAGTCCAATAATTTATGAGGTGCTTGATTATGCTTCAGGAATTTCTGATGCAAACGGCAATTTATTAACTCAAGGAAACGGAGTTACCGGTTTTATCGGGATGCTTTCTCCAATGATTGCCGACACGATTAAAAAGCACGGCAAAGAAAATATGAAACCGGGAGACGTTTATTTAATTAACGATCCGTACATGGGCGGCGGCTCACATCCGTCAGATGTTGGTATGGTTATGCCAATTTTTTACCGTGATGAAATAGTCGCTTTTGCCGCAAACAAAGCTCACTGGACAGAAGTCGGNGGAATGGCAGCCGGATCTTTTACAACAGACGCAAAAGAGATTTATCAGGAAGGTTTGCGGTTTTCATGCATCAAACTTGTTGACGCAGGAGAGATCATTCAGTCTGTTGTTGACATAATACGCTCCAATGTTCGATTTCCGGATATGTCGCTGGGAGATATGTGGGGACAGATTTCCGCGTTAAGAGTTGGTTACAAGCGCATTGGTGAAATATGCGACAAATACAATGTTGATGTTGTCAAAGCGTCGATGGAGCGGCTTTTGCAGCAAGGTGAATTGGTTTCAAAAGCCTGTCTTAAAGCGCTGACCAAAGGCGTTTTTGAAATGGAAGACTACATGGATGATGACGGCTACGGAAACACGGTTAAGTTAAGAGTGAAAGTTACAATAACTGACGATGAATTTATCGTTGACTTTACAGGAAGCAGTCCGCAGGTAGC
>WQRS01000274.1 GCA_009786615.1 Treponema sp.
CTTCGATGACTCCGCATGTTTTTGTATTTTTGTACTTGTTATAGGTGTACTCAGCTGCATAATGATTTTTGATTACTTTGTCCTCAACAATTCCCTTACCTGTCTCCGTTGCTGCCATTCTGGCAAGGGGAATGCGCTGCTTGTTTGCAGCTATTGACGCGGCTTTGAAGATTTCATCAACCTTTTCCTGCGTAAAAGTCGCAAAGGCTTTCTGAGCTTCCCGAACTGTAGCCATCTTTGCGGCCAATTCTTCCAAACCTTCACCTGGTTTTTGTTTTTTCTCTTGTACGCTCATAACCATCCTTCTTAAAATAGATTTTTACCACTCTACCCACCCGTTCCAATGTTACAAAAAACTGAATTCACTAACAGTGGTTACAAATTGAGCCTTGAGTGATAAGACATTCTTAGTCACAAATTTCTTAAAGTCAAGCTTTTTTTATTATTTTTGTTGTATTTGTTTTTGATGGGGTAAGTCTGCTTTTTCATGTTTGGTGACAGAAAAACCACTGCAAATGTTACCACCCAAAGCGCCGCCCTTGACCAACTCTTCCTTATACACAATACTGAGGGTGTCATGAATAAGATGATTTTCGTCTCAGGCGGCGTGTGTTCCAGCCTTGGAAAAGGCGTTGCAGCATCGTCTCTCGGTGCGCTACTGGAAGCTCGTGGCTTTAATGTCCGCATGGTAAAGTGCGACCCATACATCAATGTTGATGCGGGCACTATGAGCCCTTATCAGCATGGCGAGGTGTACGTGACTGACGATGGTGCGGAGACAGACCTCGACCTTGGCAACTACGCCCGCTTCACTTCAAGCCCCCTGACGCAGGCAAACTCCATAACCACAGGTCAGGTGTACAACGCCGTCATCCGTAAAGAGCGGGAAGGGCGTTATCTTGGCCGCTGCGTGCAGGTGATCCCCCACATCACCGACGAGATAAAAGCGCGCATAATGGCGGTCGCCAAAGAGGACGCCGACACGGACATTATCATCGTTGAAATCGGGGGAACAGTGGGCGACATCGAATCCATTCCGTTTTTGGAGGCCGCCCGCCAGCTTATCCACGAATACGGCAAGCGCAATGCAATTTCGGTGCATCTAACACTTATCCCCGAAATCGGGGATGGGGAATTGAAAACTAAGCCCACTCAGCATTCGGTCAAGGCTATGCAGGAGCAAGGTATTCAGCCTGATGTGCTAATCTGCCGTGCGCCGGTTTTGCTTGACGAGACAAGCCGCAGGAAAATCTCCCTTTTTACCAATATCGAAAGTGACGCGGTTTTTACTTCGTACAATGTGAGCACCACAATATACGAAATCCCGCTTGCCTTTTTCCAGCAAAAACTTGACCAGGTTGTCCTTGAAAAACTGGGTGTCGAAGCACGCCACGCCAACATCGAGCCGTGGAAGGTTGTGTTACAAAAGGCGGCTTCCGCAAAGGAAAAAGTCCGCATCGGCATTGTCGGCAAGTACATCGAACTGCATGACGCGTATAAATCCGTTTACGAATCGCTTTTCCACGCGGGGCTTGAGTGCGGCGTGGAAGTGGAGCTAATAAAAATAGATTCGGCCCGCCTTGAAGAAGTTCAAGTGGCGGACGAAATTTTGGGGAAAGGGGAAGGCGGCGAATGTGTTGACGGGATTTTGGTTCCCGGTGGTTTTGGGCAACGCGGTATTAAAGGCATGATACTTGCTTCACAGTGGGCGCGCGTGAGTAAAATTCCCTTTTTNGGCATCTGCCTTGGAATGCACATCATGGTTATTGACTGGGCACGAAACGTGCTTGGCTGGGAAGATGCTGACTCCACCGAATTCAACCAAAACACGAAAAAGCCTGTGGTAAGCCTTTTGGAAGAACAAGTCGGCGTTAAAAACTACGGCGGAACAATGCGGCTTGGAAAGTACGTTTCCCTTGCAAAACCCGGCACAAAGTTTTTTGCCGCATACGGTGAGGAAAACGTATCCGAACGCCACCGCCACAGATATGAGTTTTCAAACCAATACCGCGATGAAATGACAAATGCGGGGCTTATCATAGGCGGGGTTTACCAAAAAGATGANTTGGTCGAAAGNGTNGAATGGCCGGATCACCCGTGGGGCGTTGGCGTTCAGTTTCACCCTGAGTTCAAGTCAAAGCCAACATCAGCAAGCCCGCTTTTCCGCGAGTTCATCGCCGCCGCCTGCTCTCAAAAGGGCATTTGCCAATGAAAACACAAACAAACGGAGTTTTAAGGCGCTTATCGTTACCCTTAATCCTTCCCGTTGTTTTACTTTTTGCCGCCTGCTCCTTCGACTATAGCGATCTTATAGAAGTTGCCGTGCCGCGGCCTGACATTGTTATGGAAGACCTTGAATATGTGCGGGTGCGGGGCGGGGAACACCTTGTGCGCTTTCGGGCATACAGAGCTGAACGCTGGGAAGACATCCGCATGATGGAGCTATGGGATTTTTCGTTTGAGCAGCTGGAAAACAGAGGCGCTGAAGTTAATGCGGAAGGGCACGCAGGTGAGGCTTCGGTTCAGTTGGATACAATGAATGTTTCACTGCGGGACGGGGTGAGGATCAATATCGAATCTGAGGATTTTATTATCACCACCGTTGAGCTTGAATGGCGGGATCGTGAGCGGTATCTTTTCGGCGCGCCT
>WQRS01000275.1 GCA_009786615.1 Treponema sp.
GCGAGTCAAGCCGTTTTAGGTCAAATTCTTTTAACATCAGGAGATCTCCCGTCTGATACGACTGTACAACAAAACGCGCATTTTTTCAATAGCACTCAAAAAGCTCTGCTACGAAGCTTCAGCGTCAACAGCCTTTGCCGAGCTCTCCATCTCCTTAATCGCTTTTATTGCCTTTATCATCTGAAGGTATTTTGTCGCGCTGGTTGGGCGGGCGGAGTGGATTTCAAAAATTCTGCCGTCAACTGTGGAAAAGTTAAGCGCCATTTTAAGAATGACCGAAATGTCAGCGATGGAGTCAAGCGGGAAGTCAAAAGTTTTCCCGTTTTTCTTTACGATAGAAATGCGGTCGCTGTANAANTGCAGAGAGCCTCTGGCGATAAANGTGTTATAACTTGCCCGNTTTGTNGCATACAGCTTCTGCGCTGAATCGGTGAAAATCGGGAGCTTTGAGCCAGAGGAAACCACTTTTTCGGCAAGTTTGTCAATCTCCGTTTTCTGCCACTTCGACCACTCAAGGATAGTGTTAAACGGCGGCGGATCTTTTTTGTCAAGGTGCTGGAAAAAGCCGTATTCGGTGTACTGCACTTTAAAACCACAGGTGCAGAAAAAGAGAGCGCCTGAACTTTTCATCGTGGAAAACTGCCTGCATTGCGGACAGCAGTACAACGCTGTTTCCAGGTATTCAGCAAGCTTTCTGCCCGGAAACGCGATTGGGTTTTTTCTCTGTTCATCATACGCGTTGACGTAAATGTCGTTTTTAATCACTTCATAAATTTCTTCTTCAGACATTTGCGCAAGCTGCTGGGGGCTGTAAATTTTCACAAGGCGCCCTTCGGATTTGCCGCGATGCACAAAACGCGACCAGCGCGGAAAGGAAAAATACGTGCCTGTGAAGCGGTATGTTACAAGCGCAACGCCGGCGCGTTTTATCAATCTGCCGATTGACGATTGAATCGCGCCGGTTTCGCCGTCGAAGGAATTGTTGCCTTCGGCGAAAATGCAGATGTTGCACTTGTCACGCAAGCGCTTGAAAATCGTCAAGACACCTGTTGTTTCAAGCGCCGAGCGGGCGCGGGCTATGGGAGAAAAGAAAAACCGCAGGAGCTTTGACTTAAAGCCAACGCGGTAAACGTAGTCGCTTGCCAAATAGTACATGCTTTTTTTGAAGCTCATTGCAATTAAAAGCGGATCCCAGTTGGTGAGATGGTTTGCAACAACTATGTACGGCGAATACCCAACCTCAATTTTATCATACGCAAAATTGAACTTTTGACAGAGAAACTTCTGTACAACCTTTGCTGTCATTCTATACGAAAAATCGTGACGTTCTTTTCCCGGTATCATTCGATCAAGTACCTATCTACTAAAAAAATCTGATAAAGGTCTGCCCGCTTCCATAATGAAGCGAAACTAACGCGAAACCTTTTCTGCCTCAAGCCCGTTTGTATCAGGCGCGAAACGGCTAAAAAATCGATCCAGCTCCTTTTCGATGCTGTCAAGTTCCCCGTCAAGCTCCTGTATNCGGCTTATAGAATACTGAACGCGCCGCTCNCACAACTGTTGGCATGAAGAATCCAACACAGTTTCAAAGGGCGGAGCCGCGCGGGCATAATCGCTTTTAATTATCATACGTATCTATACTTATATCTCATTCTGATAGTCTTAACAAGTGCTATGGGGAAACCGCGGCGCTTCCTCCGCCAGTCTGAAACCCGCCAATATCGTAGTCTACCGCCCTTATAAACGTTACCAACGCGATAGACGCGATGAGAATTAGCACAAGCTTACGCATATATCCCCCAAATTAGGTTAAACAGATTTTTAAGCATGAGCCCTCCCGTCATATGCTTGCGTACTACTTACATGCTTCATGGTATTCTAACGCCTTGCATTCAAAAAATCAAGAGGGTTCACCGCTCTGTTNTTNCNGTAAATCGCAAAGTGCAGATGCGGCCCGGTACTCAAACCGGTGTTGCCCACCGTCCCAATGCGCGCGCCTTGCCGCACCTGATCGCCGCGNCTGACGGCTGTTGTATGCATGTGGGCGTANAAGGTCTGAAAATTGTTTGCGTGGGTNAGAATGATGAAATTCCCGAAAACCCTGTCATAACCAATAGCGGAAACCCGCCCGTCTTTGGCGGCAACAATAGGCGTTCCCTGCGGCGCGGCAAGGTCAATCGCCGCGTGATGCCGGCGCACTCCGGTAAACGGATCGTTGCGCCAGCCGAAGGGCGAGGTAAGCCGTGCGCCTCTTACCGGGTGGACAAAAAGCTGATCGCCGAGCGCCATGCGCAATTCATCGCGGTTCATGCGCGCGCCGGGAATAAAAAGCGTAGTCCCT
Source organism: Treponema sp. (assembly GCA_009786615.1). The sequence goes on from WQRS01000275.1 coordinate 2,342, forward strand.
GAATAAATCACATCACTTTGAATGTCGTTTGCGTCAAGAATCGCTTCCAGCGGCACGCCAAAACGGGCAGAAATACCTGCGAGGCTGTCGCCGCTTTCAACAACGTGCGGAATGCCGTCCATGTTCGGGATGCGCAAGAGTTCGCCTGCACGAAGCGCGCGCGCGTTTGTGATGTTGTTGGAAGCNATAATCGCGTCCATGGAAACTGAAAAACGCTGGGCAATTGTGGAAACCGAATCGCCGCGCTGCACACGGTACGATTGCCATTCAAAGGTTTCCATGAGGTCAAGGGGAATTTCCCGCGGCGC
>WQRS01000276.1 GCA_009786615.1 Treponema sp.
CGCTTCCCTGTTCCCTTTGTTATGACTAACTGCCACAACAGCCTGTGCGCGGTGGGCGGAACCATCAATGAAGACGATCATGCCTTTGCGCTTTCTGCCGCCAAAAAATACGGCGGCATATATGTTCCGCCGCACCTTGCCGTCATCCATTCGTACAACCGCGAAAAAATGGCAGGCTGCGGCAAAATGATTTTGGGTTCCGACAGCCACACCCGTTACGGCGCACTCGGCACGATGGCTGTTGGCGAAGGCGGCGGGGAACTTGCCAAGCAATTAGTCGGCAGAACCTACGATTTTCAGTACCCGGATGTAGTTGGAGTTTTTTTAACAGGTGCTCCCCGCCCCGGCGNCGGTCCGCACGATGTCGCCCTTTCCATAATCGNCGCGGTGTTTGCAAACGGGTATGTAAAAAACAAAGTAATGGAGTTTGTAGGGGACGGAATNAAAAATCTTTCACTTGATTTCCGTAACGGGATTGACGTTATGACAACGGAAACCGCCTGCTGGAGTTCCATCTGGGTAACCGACGACCACGTTCGTGANTACNTGAAAGCCCGNGGACGCGAACACGATTACAAAGAGATAAANCCTGAAAATACCGCGTATTATGACGGAATGATTCACGTTGACCTCTCAAAAATTGAACCGTCAATCGCAATGCCTTTCCACCCAAGTAATGTTTACACAATACGGGATTTCCGCAAAAACGCAAAAGATATAATTGCCAAAATCGAAGAGGACGCGGCAAAGACGATTGGCGAAAGTAGCGTGAATTTCAGGCTTTCGCATAAACTGCGCGGCGGGGAGTTTTTTGTCGATCAGGCGGTTGTGGCAGGTTGCGCCGGCGGCATTTTTGAAAACATAATAGCGGCGGCTGATATACTAAACGGGGCATCCGTTGGCAACGACACGTTTTCTTTCAGCGTGTATCCTGAAAGCCAGCCGACTTACCTTGAACTGGTCAAAAACGGCGCAATCGCAAAGCTTTTGTCATCAGGNGCNGTTGTGCATCCGGCGTTTTGCGGCCCCTGTTTTGGNGCAGGCGATACACCTGCCAATGNGGAGTTTTCCATCAGGCACACCACGCGCAATTTCCCCAANCGCGANGGCTCAAAACCCGGCGAAGGGCAAATTGCCTCNGTNGCGTTAATGGACGCGCGTTCNATAGCCGCAACCGCGGCAAGGGGNGGCAAACTTACACCGGCTGACGAACTTGACCTGCATTTTTCCCCGCCGAAATTTTTCTTTGATGACAGCATTTACCAAAAGCGNGTTTTTGATGGAACGGCAAAAGCTGATCCTCTCATTCCTTTAACGCTTGGTCCGAATATCCGCGATTGGCCGCCAATTCCAGCNCTTGCCGAAAACCTGCTTATCGGTATCGCAAGTTTCATCACCGACCCNGTTACAACAACTGATGAGCTGATCCCATCCGGTGAAACTTCCTCTTACCGCTCAAACCCTGAACGCCTGGCGGAGTTTACCTTAAGCCGCAAAGACTCAGGCTACCTTGGGCGGGCGAAAAACTTACGCACTTTGGAAGCGGAACGCCTGAAAGGTGCAAACTTGCAATCGCTTGGTGAGCTTGCGCACGTGTACGAAAAAATTTCATCCATTCCCGGCAATGAAACAATTGACGTTACAAGCATTGCTTTGGGCAGCGCAATGTACGCGCGCAAGCCCGGCGACGGCTCGGCGCGGGAACAGGCGGCTTCTTGCCAGCGTATTCTTGGTGCGTCAGCGAACTTTGCCCAGGAATATGCCACCAAACGTTACCGCGCAAATCTCATCAATTGGGGAATGTTGCCGTTTCTGGTTGAAAACGAAGCGCAGTTTTCACTCGGCGATTTCATTTTTATCCCCGGCATAAAAAAGGCGATACAAAACGGCGATGAACATATCCGGGCTTTTGTCATAAGCGAAAAAAGCCCAAAAGCGGACGTTATCAGCCTGTCAACAGGAAACCTGACGTTAGAAGAACGCGCGATATTGGTAAGCGGATGCCTTATTAACCACTACAAGAATTAAGAAACCTTCGGTTTCTTGAAACCAAAGGTTTCTACCCTAAGTGACTATTTCGATTTTGATCCCGCTGTTTGAATCAGGTTCGTCCTTTGGCGGAATTGTAACTTGCAGTATACCGTTGCGAAAAACTGCCTTTACATCTGCCTGGGCAAATTTGTCCAAAGGCACATAATACTTCTGCTTCTCAATATCTTTCATTTTAAGGCGGCGCTTAAAATAACGCTCTTTTTCGCCCCCGTATAACACTCCGTCATCAGCGGCAGAAATTGAAGCGGAAAAAACCATGTAATCGCCCTGAAAAGAAAGGCTGATATTTTTTTCCTCAAAACCGGCAAGCGCAAACTCAAAAACGAGGCTTTTTTCAGCCGTCATGAACACGTTCATGGGCGGGTATGAGTAATTGGGATAGTAGTCTACGCTTTCGTCAAAAGCATAGCGACCGCCGTCCGACCTGTTTTCACATCCGCGNGGTTGGAGTTTCTCNCGGAATTCGTTNTGGAAATCCTGCGCAACCTCGAAAATCTCATCGAAAATATTACCTAAATCCAGCGGGCTTCCCGGCCCGAAACCTTTGCTTCCTTTCATGGAACGCTCCTT
>WQRS01000277.1 GCA_009786615.1 Treponema sp.
GAAGGCGATCTCGGTCTGCGCTACAACATCGACTCCCTTGTAGAATCCGCCACGGCGGATCGCGTTGCCGATGATTTGGGGCTAAATACGCAAGCGGTGAATGACTGGGTTTTGGCTTGTAAAAAAAATCCCGACACCATTTCCGCGCCCGGTTCTCATGAGCGGAAAATTGATGAGTACTTGACAAGCCATGCAATCAAGGTTGCCGCGGAACGGCATTGCGGAACATCGCAGACAATCTACACGCCGGTGGGTGAAACGCTAGTTATGTCGGGAAAAGATTTGACTCAGGTTCCCGTCCTTATCGGGATTGGCGGGCCGGTCATCAACCTTGAAAACCCTGATGATGTATTAAAGGCTGCTTTGTACGATGCGGCGGCAAGTGAATATATGAAGCCATTAAATCCCGCTTTTTACGCGGACAAAAAATACGTGTTTGCTTCGATGGGGCTTGTTGGCAAAGTTGACGCGCATCTTGCACTTAAAATAATGAAAGACGAAATTGTGCGAATTTAATTACGAACTGAATTACACGGAGGCTTCAGATGAGCGGACAGTTGAAAAACAAAAGATTAAGTGATGATGAGTTTTACAATATTCAAAAGGAAGTGCTGCAGCAGTGGCCGACGGGGAAAGAAGTTAATTTTAAGGAAGCCGTTGAGTACCATAAAAACATTCCGTCTGACAAATGTTTTTCTTCAAAGCTTTTGGCGGCGAAAGAAAACGGTGTAACGCTTATACAGCCAAGGGCGGGCGTGGCTGTACCTGAAAAGCACATTGAGCTTTTGCGCTTTCTGGAAGACGAGGGCGAAGCGGATCTTCTGCCGTCAACAATTGACAGCTATACCCGCCTTAACCGCTACAAAGAAGCGGAAGCCGGTATCGAAGAAAGCAAGAGTTCCGGGCGTTCCATGCTGAACGGGTTTCCCGCTGTAAACCACGGCGTTTCCGTGTGCCGCCATGTTACAAGTTCCGTGCGAAACCCAGTGCAGGTGCGGCACGGAACGCCTGACGCGCGGCTGTTGGCGGAAATTACAATCGCCGGAGGGTTTACTTCCTACGAGGGCGGCGGCATTTCTTACAATATTCCTTACTCAAAAAATTACTCACTTGAGAAAACGCTCCTTGACTGGCAATACGTTGACAGGCTCACAGGAATATACGGCGAATCAGGAATCATCATCAACCGTGAGCCGTTTGGCCCGCTTACAGGTACGCTTGTGCCGCCGTGCATTTCACATTCGGTGGCAATTCTTGAGGCTATTTTTGCGGCGGAGCAGGGCGTGAAAAACATCACGGTGGGATACGGTCAGTGCGGAAATCTTGTTCAGGACGTGGCGGCAATACCAGTCGCTGGTCGCGCTCACCGAAGAATACCTTGCGAGGTTTGGCTACTCCGACGTGAACATCACAAGCGTTTTCCATCAGTGGATGGGCGGCTTTCCGCCTGATGAGGCGAAGGCTTTCGGCGTAATTTCGTGGGGGGCAGCGGCGGCGACACTTGCGAAGGCGACAAAGGTAATTTCAAAAACGCCGCACGAGGCGATGGGTGTACCGACCAAAGAGGCAAACGCTTCCGGGCTTAAGGCGACCAAGCAGATTACGACCATGCTAAAAGATCAAAGTATGGCGCAGTTTCCCGAAGTGCGCGCCGAGATTGAAATTATCGTTGCAGAGACAAAATGCATTTTGGAAAAAACCCTTGAACTTGGAGGCGGGGATTTTGCGGCGGGAACGGTGCGAGCGTTTGAAGCGGGCGTGATAGACGTTCCCTTTGCGCCAAGCAGGTACAATGCCGGAAAGATTTTACCCGCGCGCGATAATNTGGGCGCTATACGTTTTATGGATCCGGCAAANATNCCGCTGTCAGATGATTTAAAGGATTTTCACAAACAGAAACTTGAGGAGCGCGGGAAAAGCGAAAAACGTCCGGTGAGTTATCAAATGCTTATCGATGATATATATTCAATTGGCAAAGGCACTTTAGTTGGCAGGGGGAAATAAATGAAAGTAAAAAACGTTGTGTGTAGNGCGGGGAAAACGGGATTTTTCTTTGATGATCAAAAGGCGATTAAAGCAGGCGCAAAAACTGACGGCGCGGCGTATTTTGGCGATCCGATGACAAGCGGCTTCCGTTCAATTCGTCAGTCTGGGGAATCCATTTCGGTAATGTTCGTTTTGGAAGACGGGCAAATTGCCTACGGCGATTGCGCCGCGGTGCAGTATTCAGGTGCCGGCGGACGTGATCCGCTTTTTCTCGCTGAAGATTTTATTCCTGTAATAATGAAGGAAATTGCACCGCTTTATGTTGGCAAGGAAATTTCGACATTTAAAGAAATGGCAGCTTTGGTTGACAATCACCTGCACAGCGCAACGGGAAAAGTTTTGCACACCGCCATCCGCTACGGTGTTACACAGTCCTGTCTTGATGCGGTTGCCAAAGCCAACAAAACGATCATGGCAAAAGTAATTGCCGACGAATACGGATTAACTTTGTCAAACAAGATCATCCCGATTTTTTCGCAGTCAGGAGACGACCGTTATTTAAACACCGATAAAATGATCCTAAAAGGATCACAGGTGCTTCCGCACGGTCTTTTTAACAACGCCGAAGA
>WQRS01000278.1 GCA_009786615.1 Treponema sp.
TTTCTCAACCGCATTGACGAGACGGTGATTTTCAACCGGCTGGGCAAAGACGAAATTGGCAAGATCGTTGACATTCAGTTGAAGCGCCTATGCGCGCGCCTTACCGAACGCAAGGTCGAACTGAAACTCACAAAGGCCGCACGCGAACTTTTGGCAGAGCGCGGCTACGATCCGCTTTTCGGCGCGCGGCCGCTCAAACGGGCGATACAGGGCGATTTGGAGAACCCGCTTGCCAAAGCGATTATTGCCGGGAAAATCAAAGAAGGCGATATTGTGACGGCGGACAAAAACGGCTCAGGCGAAGGAGAGGCGCTTTCGTTTAAGAAAAGCGGTGGGAAGGCGGCGGCGGCAGAGTAGCGGCTAGTTTGCCTGCCTAAAAAGTGAACCCCTCTCCTTGTTATATCAGCATGGATATGCTAGTCTTCATATATGAGGATGTTAAACATTTCCATCTCAGACGCAGAATACGCCGCCTTTGGCATCACGAATAACGTATTGTCGTTCTCGGATTTTGTTGACATTGTCAGCAAGAAATTAATGAGGGAAAACCTAGAGGCGGCGATTAGCGCAGCGGAGATATCAGGTCTTTCCGCTCTGACAATGGATGATATTACAGCAGAAGTTCAGGCTCTTCGTCAAAATGCAGAAAGTAATAATTGACACGAATGTTATAGTTTCCTCACTCATTCAGAAAAGCTATCCCTATCGCATTGTTTTTGGTTTGCTCATTGAGGGCAAAATACTTCTGTGTATCTCGCCGCAGTTAATAGCGGAATACTATGCAGTGCTGACACGCCCAAAGTTCGCTCAATTTCAGGAGTTTTCTGTAAAGGCCAAGATTGTTCTTGCCCTTATAGATAAGGAAGGCAATATGCTACATTCCGAGTATAGCGCTTAACCTAATTTCGGACAAAGATGACAACAAAATATTGGAACTTGCCGATGAATGTACTGCTGATTTTGTTATCACGGGCAATACCAATGATTTTACGTTTCCTGCCTATAAGCAAACTAAAATTGTAACACCAAGGGATTATTGGACACGCTACAGGCCGGCAGAGTAGCGGCTAGTTTTTGTATTCCCGCATAGCCAGATTACTCAATTCCTTCACGGACAGATCATTGAACATGTCCCTTTGCCATTCAGTGTAGTCAAAAGGCTCTCGGATAATAATGCTGATAAATCGTTCAGCCTCTACGGGTCCCAAATGGCTAATGAGGATTTTCATCCCTTCATTTCGCAGTGTCATTTCCGCACGCATCATTATCCCTCCACCTCATTCAAAAATGCCAACGGGCTTATTATCCTTATGTCATCCAGTTTCAGATTGAACAAATGCTTATCCGTTGTTATCAAGTAGTCAGAATCAGTGTAAACGCTGCAAGCTATGTGCAGGGCGTCTTTTGTTCGCACATTTAGGTTTTTTAATTTTTCAGCGTATTCGATAATTGTACTGTTTTCGACACAGTGTATTTTCGCAATGCTTTTCCATTCATAAACAGCGTTTCGCCTGTCATCATAGGAATTTTGCCTGTTCTCATATTCCAAAATATAAGACCAAACCAGTTCATAGGCTCCTGTAACAACACCGTGCTGTATGAACAGTTTCGCCTCGGTTTCAAGCTTGATTTTTAGCTGGTTCTGATCGTCGAAGGGGCGGTTAAAGGTACACACATCCAGATAAATTCTCAAACTTCCCCCTCATGAGTTAAACCGTTGCTGTTCGTTTCATAGTCCTATTCTAATACCAAAACAAAAGAACCGCAATCATGGACTTAGATTTCAAAGTCCGTGATTGTGAAGTCCGCGTAAAACCTTCCCGAAGTTGGAATAAACTTGAGTACACAAAAATCAGGGTCGGTGAAAGATTTTTGCGGGTAAGCGTCCTTGAATATACCCTGCCAATATTTTTTCTTGATATCCATGTCGGCTACAATCTCCATGTGGCCTTTGAGCAAACACCCTTTATACCACACAATTTTTCGGCTGAAAAAGTAAACGCTGGATTTTGGGTTTTTGCTTATTTCAGCCGCAAATCTCGAGGACGTATTTGTGCAGAAGTACAGTTCACCCAACGATTCTCTATGTTTGCCGGGAACCACTGCTTTTGTCATTGGGTAACCATCTGAACCTACACAGGTCAAAATGAATGTATTAACTTTTTTGTGCAAGCGCTCCGCTCGCTCTCTTGCTTCCATACCCTCTCTCCCGAGTTGCGTTTCCTTCCTTGTGCAAATGGTAAACGCATGAAGGCAGGCAAAAATCTAACTTGCCTGCCTAGTTTAGGTTAGCCCATAATATCGCGTAAAAACAAGGTCAGGGTGTTCCGCCGGCTTCCGCCGACGGCGGCATTGATACCCTGTTGATTTCACGCTGGTCAGTTCTGAAAATGCCCTCCCAAAAAGCGCCTTTTAAGCGCGAATAACCCCGAATCCACAGTTCCTTTGGGAATGCCAAGTACGCTGGCAATCATCCAGTTCGGTGCATCATGGCGCATATTTGAAAGCCGCTTCTTCATTGAAAGAAAGCGCTTTTTCGCGCGCTCACAACGGCATTTTAACTTTTCCCGGTAAAAGCTGCCCTGTTCCGCGCTCTTTAAGCGCTGTTGGTAGGC
>WQRS01000279.1 GCA_009786615.1 Treponema sp.
GGCAGGCAGATGAAGGAAACCAACAAAAGGTTCGGCGACCTGACTAACCGTTTTGGCGAACTGGCTGAACATTTGGTAGTTCCGGGCATAAAGGAAAAATTCAACGCTCTGGATTTTAATTTTACTTACACTTCTGAAAACGCGCAGATTTCCGGAACTTCGCGCGATCGTGCAGCGGAGGTTGACATACTGCTGGAAAGCTTGGATACGGTGATGGCGGTGGAAGTAAAATCAAAGCCGACCGAAGAAGATGTAGCGAAGCATATTGACCGGATGGATGTTTTGCGCCGCCGAGCCGATGACCGCAAGGATACGCGCACTTATATGGGGGCGATTGCCGGAGCGATAATGTCGCAGGGTGTACGCGAATGCATTGTTCAGAACGGTTTCTACGCGATAGAGCAAAGCGGGGACACGATGAAGATAGATGTGCCTCCCGGTTTTGTTGCGCGGGAATGGTGAGATAAAGCCGTTTTCCGCCCTCCCCATTGCCGGCGGTTACATTCCATGGCATGCTTGACATTGACAACATTGCAGAAGTATTGCAAAAGCACTTGACACATTTTTCGAAAATATATACGCTGTTCACCAGATAACGCTGTGAAGGAGAGAAAGATACCCATCAGTTTGCTAAAACAGGTTTAACCTGTTCAGAGAGTGCGCGGGTGGTGCAAGCGCATGCAAGCCGGGTATGTAAATACACTCCGGAGCGGATTCCCTGAAAAGGCGCAAGCTCGCCGCATTAGGGGAATACGGGTACTCCCGTTACAGGGGAAGGGTTGTTAGACCTATAAGCGGCACGGGCGCGCTCGTGCAATTGGGGTGGTACCGCGGAACCGGATGAATTCCGGCTTTCGTCCCTGCAGATTATTTTATTTGCAGGGAAAGCTCTTTCTTAAGCTCCCTGCAAGAAGGGGGCAAAAATGCCAGTACAATTTAGGAACGGGGAGTGCATCCCGCTTGAAATGCACAAAGCCCGCGTGGTTCAAAATCTGAACCTGATCCCTGTCGAAGAGCGTGTGCGCGCATCGCAGGAAGCCGGAAACAACACGTTTTTGCTGAAAAACCGTGATGTGTTTTTGGACATGCTCACGGATTCAGGCACAAACGCCATGAGTCAGGCACAGCTTGCGGCGATGATGAACGCCGATGACTCCTACGCGGGTTCCGAGACGTTTTACCGCCTTGAAGAAACGCTAAAACACGTATTCGGCACGGAATTCTTTCTTCCGGCACATCAAGGCCGCGCCTGCGAAAACATCATCAGCCAGACCTTCGTGAAACCCGGGCAAACGGTGCTCATGAATTACCACTTCACCACAACGAAAGCGCACATCATGCGCAACGGCGGTTCTGTCATCGAAATCATCAAAAAAGAAGGGCTTGAAGTCACAAGCAATGAGCCGTTCAAAGGCGACATGGACAACGACAGGCTGCGCAAGGAAATTGAAGCCGCCGGGGCGAAAAACATTGCGTTCATCAGGGTTGAAGCGGGAACGAATTTGATTGGCGGTCAGCCTGTTTCCATGGCAAATATGCGCGAAACCGTGAAAATTGCCCGCGAAGCGGGAATTTTAACAGTTTTTGACGCNTCTTTGCTTTCCGACAANCTGTATTTCATCAAAATACGCGAAAAAGAGTTTNAAAACACACCTTTGGGCGAAATAACAGCGGAATTGGGCAAACTTTTTGACATCACCTATTTTTCCGCCCGCAAATTGGGTTGTTCNCGCGGAGGAGGAATCCTCACCACCCGGCAGGANCTCTACGATGCGATGATTGGGCTTGTCCCGCTGTACGAAGGCTTTTTGACTTACGGCGGAATGTCNGTGCGCGAAATGGAAGCGCTTTCTGTCGGACTGCACGAGGCGCTTGATTTNCACGTCATTGAGCAGACGCCGATTTTTGTCCAGGCGATGGCGCAAGAGCTTATTGCGGCAAAAATNCCTGTAGTAACGCCCGCGGGCGGGCTTGGCTGCCACGTGAATGCTATGGCGTTCTGCGACCACATACCGCTGGAAGAATACCGCGCCGGAGCGCTNGCGATAGCCGCTTACATAGCCGGNGGCATTCGCGGCATGGAGCGCGGNACAATGAGCGAAGTGCGCAACGAAGACGGCAGCGAACATTTTGCGGAAATGGAACTGGTGCGTTTTGCCGTGCCAAAGCGCGTGTTCACGCTGTCACAGATAAAATACACCACCGACAGGCTAACGTGGCTGCATGAAAATCGTCATTTGATTGGCGGGCTTAAGTTTACTCTGGAACCTGCCGTTTTGAGGTTTTTCTTTGGAAGACTTTCGCCCACATCTGACTGGCCACAAAAACTGGCGAAAAAATTCCGCGAGGATTTCGGCGATAGTTTATAAAAGCCAGGTTTGATAAAAGCCACTTCTGAAACTTCAGTTTCAGAAACCTTGGTTTCAGGAGTGGCTTTTTTTTATTAACGCGATAATATATTCTTCATTTACAATGCATCATTCAGTTAAGCCAAATTTTCCCCGCAGTGCGGTTGTGCTTGCGGCGTTCAAATACTCCATTCCCGTGTTTTTGGGTTATATTGCCATCGGTCTTGCCTTTGGGCTAATGCTTGCCGGAGCGGGCTA
>WQRS01000280.1 GCA_009786615.1 Treponema sp.
GAACCGAGGGAAAGAACAAAATTGTGTTCGACCGTTCCGCTTGGGCTTCTTTGCGCTGAGTATGGGTATCCGCTTCCCCAATTCCATATCACACTATTGTTTATGTTGTTCTCGCCGCTTGCAATCCAGGAAAGACTTCCTGAAAAACTTAAGTTGTTTCCATTGAAAAAATCTGTTCCCGCAGTTATTGTAAACATATCACGTGGAGATCCTATGGAGTAATAATAACCAACATTACCAGCGCGACGACCTCCTAAGCGAGGAGAAAAGTCAGGGCGATCCATCTGAATAAAACTTGCGTAAGGGGAAGATAAAATGCCCAAAAATGGGTCTGTGCGAATAATCTCTATGAAAAAAATCCCTGCCCAATTGTCAAAGGAATGCGAAAATTGCGCTCCGAGCATCCAGCCAAATGCATTCGGATGCTCATCAGTTTCGCCCGGTAAAGAAAGTTCGTTCATAACAAACTGCCCGTGAACAGCCCAATTTCTTACAATATTCCAATTCACTTCAACTGAAAAAAACGAGCCGACCATGTGTCCGCTGTCNGGCATCCAAAGCGGGAAATCATTCCATGCATATAAGCTGTGAAAAAACAGTAAGGGGTTTAGATAACGGATTTCCAGCGGAGAATTGCCAACCATTATACCTTCCATAATTCCTATGCTAAGACGATTGAATAGCCGTACGTCAAGGCGCTGCAAATAAAAATAACGCTGTAAAACTACATTACGCGGATCAATAATAGCATCATCAGGTACTGTATTGTCGTGCCACCACTGATCCCAATCGTCTGGAAATAAATGCCGCGACAAACGTAAAGGCATTTGGTTTACAATTACAGAATACTTTACATTTGCCGAAAAAAAGGAAATACGTGCAAAGTCAAAATAAGGTGAGTTGTCTGCAAAAACCATGCTGCCAGTGCGCCCTGTTCCCCAAAAAAGTCTGTCGCGACCGATTTGAAAATTCCACCAGTTGCCTCCTGCCGCAGCAAAGGCGCGAACCGACATTTCAGTGTTAAATTGCCCAGGACCAAATCCTGACGGAATACTTGCCCTGAAATAATCGTGAAGCTCATCACGCCTGCCTTTGGCAAAAATCGGTTCAAAGTATAACTGTGCTGTATCCATGAATGACCCGGTTAGCGGCGCTGAAATCAACGGCGTGATCTGTTGATAACGAGGATACCATGAAATTTCAGAATTAAATCTTGCTTCGCCTTCCAGTGTTGTGTCGACGTTCAGGCGAACTGAAAAATTATCGTCTGTAAATGAAATACGGGAAACAGGCGCAAGTCTTGCGCGCGCACGATTATAAGCTTGCATCGCGCTTTGTGATAGTTCGTCTTCGTTAATGGCATCAAGAAACCTTCTAAGTTCTGCGGGAGCAAGAGGTGGAGTAAAAGACAAAAAAGAAGTTCCTGTTACTAAAGACAAAAAGCGTATGTCTTCCAGCACCGGATCGCCAGTAAGAATCATGTCAAAGGAGAAAGCAGAAACAGAAAAAAGCATACAGGACAAAAAAGCGATGGTTTTTTTCATTATAAATAAGCCCCCTTCAAGAAATCTATGATAAGCTAAACATGGAAACGCTAAATTGTCAAATTTTATTTTTTTTAAACCCTTTTCCGCTCTGTTATGATGCCGAGTACTTTTTCCTTAAAAACATCTTTTGAAAACTTGTGAACATGGTTGGAAAAAGGCTCACGTTTACGGAATTGGTCTTCACAAGCTTCAAACCTATCAAGTGCCTGAATAAGCGAAGCGGGAGTTTGCTCGTCAAAAAACAAACCTGTTACACCTTCATTTATTGTATCCAATGTCCCACCGGCACGAAAAGCAACTACCGGGCATCCTGCGGCGTTGGCTTCTACTGGAACAATGCCGAAATCCTCTATACCCGGGAAAAGTAAAGCACGCGCTGAGGCATATAGCCACGTAAGCTGCTCATCAGTCACACGCCCTGTAAAACTCACTAAACCTGATTTTTCAAAAATACGCTTATCCGCCGGTTTAAAGCCAGCACCAGCCACTATCAACTTCCGCNCTGAAGAGATGCATGCATTGATTGCGATGTCTGCGCGTTTGTAACCGGCGTTCTGCCCGAAAAAAACATAAAAGTCTTGCGGGTTACGCTCTATCGAAATAAACTTTTCAATATCAACGGGTGGAAAAACAATGGTAGCTTTGCGGTTGTAATATCGTCTGATTCGATTTGCCACATAAGTAGAATTTGCAATAAAACGATCCACCAAATTTGCAGAACACACATCCCACACACGCAACCCTGGAATTAAACGCTTCATAAAAAAACGAGTGAAAAAATTTGAGTTGCGAAAATACTCATGATACATATCCCAAAGGTAGCGCATGGGGCTATGACAATAGCAGATATGGTACGCATTTGGATTTGGCACTACACCCTTGGCAGGTCCTGACTCACTTGAGATCACCAGATCGTAATCCTGTAAATTAAAACCCAGAAGCGCATTAGGCATGAGCGGCATATACATCTGATACATTTTTTTTGCAAAAGGTAGTTTTTGTATGTATGATGTACGAACAGTTCGGTGTCTAATGCTTTCAGGCATTACAT
>WQRS01000281.1 GCA_009786615.1 Treponema sp.
CCTCCTAAAGGCACCCTTAGTTTAATTTGGGTAACATTTTCTATTTGAGGCATTCACCTGTTTCGGTAACATTTTTCATGAGGCAATGCGTTGCCTTGACAAACATCAATAGTATACTTACCATAGCTACTTCAGGCAAATATTTTATATAAAGTGTGTCCTCTTTAAGCTTTACTCAAAAGGTGGTAGTGGTATATGAGGAGATTATTTTTTGTTTTGGCTTTTGCAGCGTTTGTCGTAACGGGTGTTTTTGCTCAAGCGCCGTTTCATCTCCGCGCGGGCAGCGGTCTCGTGCTTGACGGCGGAAGGCTTGGCAGTCATACCTTTAGTCAATTAGGCTACTCAGATTCAGCGCATACAAACGCCTTTGGCGGCGGGGGATTTTTCTTCTTCGATCTTACGTATGTCGAATTGTCAGCCGGATTAATGACAGGGCCGTTCCTAAAACATTGGGAAACTATTGAACCTGGTTTGCCAACAGAAAGCGGAACGGATGGTATCTTTATACTTACCAGAGTTGAATTAAGCCTTTTGGGAAAAATTCCCATCTGCATTGGAATGGGTGACAGTGTATTGTTCCCGCTTTTCGGTGCCGGATACGACTTTGTACTCTCACTATCGGACGGCGGACGTAATGCTATCGCAGGGACTGCGCTGACTCCAAGTGACTTAAATACATTCAGACTCAAAGCAGGGCTTGGTATGGATATTCAAACCTTTTCCCGCACATTTTTCAGGGCTTCTGTTTTGGGATATTATCGCTTTGTAGCAAGGTATTTCAGGGAGTTGGCTCCCGCGGGGGCTGAACACCACGGCGGCTTTGGGGCAATCATCAGGTTTGCGTTAGGCTGGCGGTTTTAATACCGGTTTGAACGAACAAAAACGCAAAAGCCCCGGAACTCGTTCACCTTCCTAGCGCGACAAGGTTATCAAGATAGGCGTGGAAAGAGGGGGTGAAAGCCTCGGCGATGCGGCGTTCGGCTTGACGGATCGCGCGTTCTTCGGCTTCGCTCTGCGTCAGATGTCCCTCGCGCCCGTTGGCGAAAAATGAAAACATAACGGAGTTTCCCATAGCGGTGTCTTCAAGAGCCCCCACAAGTTCAAAACGCACGAACTGATGCGGCGATCCGGGAAGGTTTGCCGGAACCACATCGTAACTGAAACGCAGGAGGTAACGGGAATCCTCCCCGCCTGAGCGGAATCCTGCCGCGTTCACGGCGGCGGAAAATGCGCTGTGCAGCCTTCCCGCTCGATCACCTGATACGACAACGCCAATGGGAATATTGGCACGCACTTGCGCGGCGGCAACACGAAACTCCTCGCCTGAACGGACTTCTGCCGGATTTATGCCGCGTGTGTCGCCAACTACAGTCAGCACATTTGCGTACACACGGTTAGTGTCGGCAATGGCGGCAGCCAAACGATAACGGGCAAAGCCCTCAAACGAATACCGCTCGGCGAAAGTCATGTCCACAAGGCCGCGTATAATCTGCTCGTTGGAACGGATGAGATCGGCGTACAAAATCGAGGTTCTTTCGTTTTCCATCACAGCGATTGCGAAATGGGTGTTGCTCGCGGCATCAAACCAAACATCAGCAATTTCGGCTCCCACCAGAGTTTCCATCTGTGCCGAAGTTGTGATGGCGTTTTGTATGGCGGTGTCTTCGGTTACCCGAATAACGCCGTCACGCACCGCTTCGGAAAAGGTGGCAACTGTGCGCAGTTCAGCCTGAACTGCCTGTCCGAAGACCCCGACAATACGCGCCAAGGCATCGCGCTCGGCTAATTCCCTGTTTGAGCCGTGCCCGACCGCCGTTACAAAGCGGCTGCGGGGATAAGCCGCCTCCGCGTTGTCCATCCAGACAGGGCGATGTCCTGCCTGGGCTGCAACCTGCGCGATTCCTCCCAACGGCGCGTTGCCTGCGCCGTCCATAACCGCCAAAGCAGCCTGAGCCGCAGCTTCAGCCTCAGCCGCGGAATTACCTGCCGAAGGCGAACCGGCACACGCGGAAAATAGAAAAATGGTTACCGCAAACATTGTCGTCAGCGAAAAAGTCATCTTGGACATATAAACCTCGTTAAGTTTAAAGTGTGTTCCCTTACATCTATCTGCTTGGTCTGCGAACTGACAAGCCCTGAATGCCCGTAAAAGTTCGCCGTCACAGTGAAAATACCCGGTGTAAGGTTGATTGCCCCCACCAGCGCACGGGCGGGAAAAAAGCGGGAAATGCGCAAATCGGCGCGTTCTGCGGCTTCCGAGAAGGTTCTTCCCAAAGCACCGACAAGCAATCCCAGGCCTTGAACCTGCTGTTCTGCGGCATGAGCGCCCGCTGCGGCGGCTGTGGCGCGCGTGATGGCGCGGGCGGCGCTCCGCAGCACCATAAGCGAATACGTTGCCCGAAACGTTTCCCTGGCGACTGCCGCCATGTTCTCCAGAAGTTCGAGCGTAAAGCGCTCTCCGGTATCCAAAACCACTTCCACACGGGTAATTGTCTGTGGACGGTCAATCATCACCGGCAGGGCAAGACGCGCCACATTGTTGGGAAAGGCAAATGGCAGCGGGATAAAAATGTGGCGCTCTTCTTT
>WQRS01000282.1 GCA_009786615.1 Treponema sp.
TGACAGAGAGGCGATGCTATCGTATTTGCTCATTAGGAAAGAGGGTATGAGGGTGGGCAATATTCTTGTACTTGATAACCAGGGATACTGCCTTATCAGGACAAACTTGCCCCACATCTACGGAGACTCAATGCTGGATTCACTCGGCGTTCAAAGCGCTTTGCAGGGGAATGTGACAACCGCATTTAGTGTGGGTGCCTTTGTTATCCGTATGTCTTTGTCCACATACACACCGATATTCTCAGGCGGAACGCAGATAGGTGTTTTTATCGCGCGCACGGTAATGAACACCGATGACTTTGTTGATGAGTTTGCAAGTATATTTGATGCGCAGGTGACGATATATACAGGCAGGGAAGCCGTAGCAACCACCATTCAGGATGCAGGGGGAAACCGTCTTTTCGGCTCTATGGCTGACGGGACACTTATAATGGCGGATGAAGCCATAGCGGAGAGAGTTCTAAATCAAAACGCCACGTTCAGTGATCTTATACAGCTAGGCGGTGAGCCGCACCATGTGTATGCCTT
Organism: Treponema sp.; assembly: GCA_009786615.1. The sequence goes on from WQRS01000282.1 coordinate 529, forward strand.
CCCACTGCGTGATATAACAGGGGATGCCATTGGAATTTTCCTGATAGGATTTTCCCACGCACCCACAATAGCCGCCACCGCGGAGTCAGTGCGTAATGTGGTTATTATAAGCCTCATAGGTCTTGCGATAATAGGTGTCGGAATGTTTTTTCATATCAGGCGGCTTATAAATCCTGTAAGTCTTTTGGCGCGGACATTGAACGACACCGCCAAAGGTGATTTGACTAAAAGACTTCCGGAGTTGGGCAATGACGAAATATCCCAGGCTTTCTGTTCCTTCAATCTAACTATGGAGGAGCTCGGAAAAATGATTGTTTCGATTAAAAACCAGTCCGGGGTGTTGTCCGATATAGGCAACGACCTTGCCATCAACATGGCTGAGACGGCTTCCGCAATGAATGAGATTGCCGCAAATATTCAGGGCATCAAAAATAGAGTGATGAACCAGAGCGCAAGTGTTGTGCAAACCAGTTCCACTATGGATCAAGTAACTTCCACCATTGGTAAACTTAGCGATCACATTGGACGCCAGACTGATGCTGTTTCCCAGTCATCTTCCGCTATTGAAGAAATGATTGCCAGTATACAGTCGGTAAACGCCACCCTTGCGAAAAATGCTTCCAACGTCAAAGAGTTGCAACAGTCTTCAGAAACCGGAAGAACCAGCCTTCTGGAAGTGGTGATGGACATTCAGGTGATTGCCAAAGAATCTACGGGGCTTATGGAAATCAATGAAGTAATGGAAAATATCGCCAGCCAGACCAATTTGTTGAGCATGAACGCTGCAATTGAAGCGGCACACGCCGGGGACACAGGTAAGGGATTTGCTGTTGTCGCCGATGAAATACGCAAGCTGGCGGAATCTTCAGGCGAACAGTCCAAAACAATAGGGGACGTGCTTTAAAAAATTAAGACTTCTATCGACAAGATTGGCCGTTCCACCGACAAGGTTATGGAAAGATTCGGGATGATAGACCAAAAGGTGAAGACAGTTGCGGATCAGGAGGAAAATATCCGCAGCGCTATGGATGAGCAGACCCACGGAAGCAGTCAGATACTTCAAGCCGCCGGGCTCGTAAACGATATAACCCGGCAGGTACGGGCAGGATCGGAGGAGATGCTTGTGGGTAGCAGGGAAGTCATACACGAAAGCAAAAATCTGGAAAAGGTAACGCAGGAAATAACCGATGGCATGAACGAAATGGCAGTTGGCTCTGAGCAGGTAAACACAGCGGTAAACACCGTCAACGATTTAAGCGGCAGAACCAAGGAGAACATTTCCTTACTGGTGCAGGCTGTTTCACGATTTAAGGTTTGAGGCAGCGTCAATTAGCTTTCGCGCGGTGCTTAGCTATATTCGCAATCTTAATGCCCTGCGCTCCTGCCCGGCGTCCAGAACCACGAAAAAATCGTCCCCTTCAAAAGGAAGTAAAAGCTGAAAACTTTCCTGTTCGACACATTAAAAAAAATGCGGTGGGTGAAAACCTGGCTTTCATCATTCGCTGTTGCAGGCGTTACGGCAATGTCAACTGCCCCAACATGAAACTCACCCGTTACAGGAGCGCTGCGAATAATCAGCAAAATAAGCGCCTGTTCAACCGGGTATATCGCAAGCGCCAGCTCATTCCCGCCCAAAAGCACCCCCTGGTAATGATGAAACTCCCCGTCCTCTCCCTCCCTACAGCCATAAAACGGGTCGCAATTCCTGACGAAGCGAAAACAAACAAAATGACAAACAAAAGCATTCTTGTGGAACCTGTTCCAAACAGCGTTTTGAAAAGATTTGCCCTTGTAATGTTCCCGTCATTTATAGATCGAACACCTGCCGAAGCAGAGCTTAGACGCCTTTCCCGCGAGTAATGAAAACCCATGTTCGCCTTGTATTCGGCTTCCGCTTTTTTTACCTCCAACTCTTCAAACGCAGTTTTTGTTGAGCCATTTTTTCTTCTCGTTTTTTATCTTCATCTGTCATGGGTTTCCCTTTTGTTTTCAAGCCTTGAGCATTCCGTTCCAAGCCAGGCTTCACCGGCTAACAAAGCGGTT
>WQRS01000283.1 GCA_009786615.1 Treponema sp.
GATGCAGGCGGAAATCTTAAACTTGCCGATGTTGGCGTGTATCTGCGTGACAGGATAATCAAGTATTTCGATGAAAAAAATATCGAGATCAATTTGAAATATATCGATCCCAGCTACGCCATCCGTTCTGCGGCGGCAAATCCTGCCGATTCGATTTACTGCGAGCGGCTGGGAAACGCCGCTGCGCACGCGGCGATGGCGGGAAAAACCAACCTCATCATCGGGCTTGTCAACAACGAATTTGTCCACCTGCCCATAAAAACCGTCATTTCCTGCCGCAGCCACGTTGACCCGGAAAGCAGCCTTTGGCGTGACACGCTGGATGCAACGCGCCAGCCTGCTTCCATGACAAACCACTTCGGCAACAAGGGCAAGTAAGCGGCGAAAAGCGGTGGGCAGGAGAACAGGCACCGCCGCCGCACGACCGCCAATAGTAGAAATTCTCCGTTCACAAGTGATAAACTCAATTTTATGAGTGATGTTATTTCGATATTAAGGCAATCAGAGGCGTTTTTGGAAGGGCATTTCCTTCTGTCTTCCGGCAGGCACAGCAACCGTTATTTTCAGTGCGCCCGGCTTCTTCAGTTTCCTGACCGCGCGGCAGCGGCTCTTTCGGCAGCGGCTCTGGCGATAAAAGCCGATATGGCGGCGGGCAAATTGCAAATTGACGCTGTTGTAGGGCCTGCTCTTGGCGGAATTATTGTCGCCTACGAGTTAGCCCGCCAGCTTCAGCTCCCCGCGTTTTTTACCGAGCGCGATGATACCGGCACTATGGTTTTTCGCAGGGGTTTTGAGGTAAAACCGGGGCAAAATATTCTTATTGCCGAAGATGTAGTTACAACCGTNAAATCTTCGCTTGATTGCGCCAAAGCCATTGAAGAAATGGGCGGGCGTATAANAGCGCTGGCNTGCGTTGTGGATCGCCGCATGGAAGGCGTNGAAAGCCCCTGGCCGTTTTATCCGGCTTGCCGCTTGGAAGCAGCCACATGGGAAGCGGANGATTGCCAGTTATGCAAGCAAGGTTTGCCCGCGGTAAAGCCCGGATCACGCAAGATTTGACTTGTTCGGCAACCCGGTTGGTTGCCTCACAAGTCTTGCAAAATACTGCGCATTTTGCTGTTTTTAAGCGGAAGTTGTTCTGAAACTGAAGTTTACGAACAACTCTATTATGGATTAGGGTGAGTTCTGTTTGTAAACAAGCATAAGTTGTTTGCAATGCGTATTGCGTCAGCGCGGTTTATTGCCCCAAGCTTTGAATAAATTGTTTTAATGCTTTTTTTCACCGTGGACAATGAACACGAAACATTATTCGCTATTTCTGCTCTGGTGTAACCTCTGGAAATTCCTTTTAATATCGTAATTTCCTTTGCTGTTAAAACCGGATTTTCTTTTTCCGCCCTGCCGTATTTTATTGCCAGCGCATTAACTTTTTTTGCNTATGCGGATGCTTTCTCTTTAATTCCTTCAAGCCAGCCGCGGGGAATATCCGTAAAAGAAAGCGCCGCATTTGCAAGAGTTTTCATATCTTTGCCAAGCTCAATAAACGGCGTAACAATTGAATAACTTATCGATATTTCATAAGCCTTTTGCAGCGCACAAAGAGCCGCTTTTTTGTTTCCAATTCGCAAAAGAGCTNCNGCTTCAAAAGCCGTCAATTCAAGCATCCCAAAATAATAAGAACTAAGCCCTTCAACAGGATCATCCGTTTGGATAAACTTGCCGGCATCTTCATATCGCTTTTCTGAAAACAGACTTTTTGCCTTAACAATTATTTCATAATTTTGATAATTCAGATTCAAACCGCTGTATTCAAACTCGTTTCTTAACCATGGCGCTATTTTATGAACAATCCCCAACTGCGCATAAAACCAGCCGTTAATTATATCACTCAATACATAGCGGTTTATAAAATCCGATAATTCAAGCATGGCTTCAATTCTATTCAGCACTTCATCAGTATCTTCATTATCCCCTGTGAAAATACTTATACGCAAAAGATAAAAAAGTCCTTTGCTTTCAATTTCGTGCTGTCCGTTTTTACGGGCAGCAAAAACCGCTTCCAATGCGTATTGTTCTGCGGCATTTATTTCACCTTTGAAAAACGCAAGCTCCGCCTTGCACAAGCTGTCACCGCCACCCAAATACCCGCCAATAGAATTAACCGCATACGGAATACACTTTGAGATTGTTTTAATAAAATATTCAAACTCGCCTTCTTTTGGCGAGCGCCCAACCAGGTTTGCATAAGAGCCAATTGTTGTTTTTGACACAGGGCCGGAAACAACGTGGGTATTTTGCATGTAGTAATAATCCCCTTTTTTAAAGCAATCTTCCACGTTACTTATATCTTGATTTGTGCGATATGTGAAAAACCCAAGTATTCCCAACGTATTATAACAAGAGGATAAAATGTACAAGTTTTGCGGGCTTGAAGGCAATTTTTCAAACTCACTTATACTGCGTTCAAGTAATTTTTTTGATTCGTCATATCGCCCAAGATTCAGCAAAAGCACTGCCTTTGTTACATGACGAAGGAAAAGGAAACTCTCCGTGTTTTCAAT
>WQRS01000284.1 GCA_009786615.1 Treponema sp.
GTCACACGCGGGTAAGCTGCGGCAAGATTCAGAAAGCGTGAAACATTGGGGCCGACAAGCGGATACGCTAAAATTATCTGTACGCCATTTTGACTTTCGCGGGGCTTTGAGTTTGCCGAATGAGCGGCATCAAAAGAATCCGCGGCGCCGGCTGTCATTTCCGCCTCGGCAATAGTGGCGCACTTAAACTTGGTAATTCCAAGTGAAATCTGCATGTGGATCATCCCAACAGTTTTATGCGACTTAACATGAGGCCACAGATTNGCGGCTCCTCCGGCCATGTCGATAACACGTTTGGTGTTTGCAAGGATAATGTCTTTGTAATAAATTAATGCAGGACTAATTACGTTCTCNGTCTCTTTTATCGCATACGTACTTANATCCACAAGCGCCTCCTGTTAAATTAAAATGCCAACTGTGGCAGGAAAAATCGCAAAATCGCCCAAACAAGCGTTCCAATTGGAAGAAGCGTGATTCCTGCAAAGTTTTGAATAATAAGAATGCCAAAAAGCAGAGGCATTCCGACTTTCATAATCCGGTATTGCAAATCAAGCGAAAGATTAAGACCGGAAAAAACGATGTGGCTGCCATCCAAGGGCGGAATGGGAAGCAAGTTGAAAACAAAAAGCCCAATGTTTATCATCGCCGCACGTAAAACCACGTTAAGAAAAACGATAAAATTGGGCGAGGACAAAAACTCAACCCAATGTTCAAAAGCAGGAGAGCTGATCATGGCAAACCGCAAGCGGATTATGCCGATAAACACAAACGCCAAAAGCAGGTTGGAAAAAGGACCTGCCGCGGCGATGATTGCCTTGTCCCGCCGCAAGTGAGTTAAGTTTTCGGGGTTAAACTGAACCGGTTTTGCCCAGCCAAAGCCCGCAAAAATTATAAACAGAAAGCCGATTGGGTCTATATGTTTTAAGGGGTTAAAGGTTATTCGTCCTTGATCGCGGGCGGTATTATCTCCCAGTTTGTGCGCCGCATACGCATGGCAATATTCGTGCACGGTAAGCCCGATGATTATGCCCGGAAGGGCAAACATGATATTCTGGATGTTCACGATAATTCTCCGATTAAGAGCCCGCGGTATTTGCGGACAAAACCTGTTGGGCGATACGACATTTTCGCCTGCCGCAACCCGCCGTTTCCCAAATCCTGCTCTCGGTTAATATGGGTAAAATGCTCAGGAAGCTCTGCGGCAAACGCCTGGTTCAAAAACTGATAAATCCCTTTGAACTTTTCAAGTCCCTTTTCAAAATGGACGGCGAAAATACGCCCGTTTGCAACAGGCTCACCCAAACACCATGCAGCAGGCTCTCCGTCAATGTACACCAAAAGCCCTTGCATGTTAAGTTCCCCAAATGATAAAAGCGCATCCTTGCATTCCGCGTAATCGTCCTCTCCCAAGCCGCCTTTTTCGCGGTCATCTTCCCGCCATTTCTCTAAAACTGCCATCGCATCAGGTATAAGGCCGGCTGTGATAAGCTTTTTCTCATAGCGGTAAAGCTTATGAAACTGTGCCAGCAGATTGCGTTTTTTGTGGTACTTTTTTCCCTTAAGTTCAGCGAGTTCCTGACGCAGATAAAGATAGTCAAAATTGTCCCTGTCTTCATCAAACTGTATACCCCACTGTTTAAGGCGGCTTCGGTGGCTTATCAAGACAGAGTCAGAAATATTTTTCCAATAATCGTGCGTTTGAAAAAGCGTTTGTAAAATGCTGCGCTCTACAGAAGCGCAAGGAGTCATAAAAAACTTCTTTTCGCCCCCGCCGTCTTTTGGCGGCTGAACACCGGAAATGATAAGCGTCCTATCTTTCAGTTCTGAAACATGATAATTGTAGCGAGAGCGAAAAAGGTAAAGACCTGCGAAGGTGAACTCTGAAACGCCGTCCGGTGCAGAGGAAAGGCGGGGATGTATTTCATCCTTTAATCCCAGCGATAATGGTATAAATTTGGGAAAAGAGGGTATTTTCATAAGTAAAAATATCGTAGACTAAAAAGGAAATGAATTCAACGAACATATCAACAGACATTTTTAGGAACTCACTCAAACACGGTTTATGAAGTACGCGCGCATTTGGACAACAAGTGACAGGCAAAACCCCCAAACGCCGTCAACGCCCGGTCAATGGGAACTTGCCAAAGCACTTGTCGAAGAGCTGCGGCAAATTGGTGCCGGCGATGTAAAACTCACCGATCACTGTTATGTGATAGCAAGGCTTCCGGCAAGCTCCGGAAATGAGCAAATGCCAACGGTGGGTTTTCTTGCGCACATGGACACCTCCGAAGAAGTTTCCGGGAAAGACGTTAATCCGATTCTTGTCGAAAACTACGACGGGGAAAAAATACCTTTAAGCAACGGGCTTTGCCTTGACCCTAATGAATCGCCTGATTTGGCGGCGCACAAAGGCAAATCACTCATTCATACAGACGGAAACACGCTTTTGGGCGCTGACAACAAAGCGGGCATAGCCATAATTATGGGAGCGGCGGAGTATCTTTTAACGCACCCGGAAATAAA
>WQRS01000285.1 GCA_009786615.1 Treponema sp.
GCGAGTTCGTTATTCGAGAGTTTTTTATGGCAGAACTTTTTACGGTACTATTCTGCCGGATGAAGAACTGCAAGGGAGCGAAGACCTTTGGCTTTTGGCAANNGGTTCTATATTTCCTCAAGGTAATACATTTGTGAGCCAAACAAAGTAGGGTTTGNCAANATTAGAGTTTTCGCCTGAAAACCCTGTAATTTATGTTTGGGAAAATGTTGTTGCGNCGCTCCAGTTGGGTAAGCCATTCGGTGCTGATATAACTTCCGCCTAATGCTTCATAAATTGTTGTGAAGTTCCGCAGCGAGTTTTCCACCCGCAAACGCGCATAATCACTGGACTCCTGCTTGTGAAGCATTTTTGGCCAGTCAGATGCAATCACCAAAAGCAGCTCGCGGGCAGCCTGATTAAGCGCCCGTTCCTTCAGGCTTGTGCTGTTTGGGAAACGCTCCGACATCTCCACCATCCGCTCATGCGCCTGCTTTATGTGGCTATACATCCAGTCGTTTGTTGCGTCAAGCCAGGTTTCCGCGTACCCGCCTTCGCCCCATGAAGAAAACTCAGGGCTTACCGTTTGAAAAGCCGAGGTGTCCTGCCTGCACAAATATTCAGACGGCGTTAAAAACTGGACATTGCCATTTTCCGCCCCTTCGCGGAAAAGCGCTTCCAGAAAATGTTCCCCTTCATGCCAAAAGCGCCCCAGCGAATCAGCCTCAAACGCGCATAAACTTAACGCCACTCCGTCAACCAACGCNTCCGCCGATTGCAGGCGNTTAAGCCTTTCNGCCAAAAACTCTTTTGCGTGTATTTTTGCCTTTGATAGTGCGCGCTCAGGGTCATAAGGCGTTTGTGCCAAGCCGTCTTCACCGTTTGCCCAGTATTTATAACCGGTTTTGCTGCGCGTACCTTGCTGGCTCAAAAAGGGTTTTACATGTTTTGAAGGCAGCTCAAAGCCCTGATCACGGCGATTATCACGATAATCAGGGTCTAAAGTCATTCGCTGTAAATCCTTTCCCGCATAAAAATCCCTGCCAAAGANAAAAATGCCGCCGGGGGATCGCACAGGATGGAAAGTTCCTTTTTTTGCCGCCGGATGGGCAAAAGCAAGGGCGTGGGAATCAACAATTGTATAGCCAAAGTTGTAAGCCCNCAGCCANGATTCCAGTGTGCACTTCCAGCCCAGCTCAGGAAGCCAAAACCCCTGNGGGCTTTTTCCAAANTTGTCNCGGTATGTTGCAAGGGAAACTTCAAACTGAGCCTGAATCGCTTCAGGGTACGCGGTATAAAACGGTAAAAAAGCGTGTGTTGCCGCAGTGCCCAAAAGCTCTAAACGCCCCTTTTTTTGAAAAAGCTCAAAAGCCTTTAAAAGATTTTTTTCATAGCGTTCGGTAAAAAGAAAATGATTATCCACAACCTTGTCGTAGGTTATCTTTATGAGATTGTAAAGCTCTCCATTTTTTGAGTTCCGTTTTAGTTCTTCCCCGCCAAACTCAATTTGCCTGCCGGTAAAATCAATGTANCGCTGAATTAATTGTTCATCGCTAAGCATATGGCAAAGCGTGGGCGAAAGAGAAAGCCCAACCCTGAAAGGAATCCTATCCCGCTCAAGGCGCTCAAAAGCCAGAAGCAGCGGAATATATGTTTCTGATATGCTTTCAAAAANCCACGATTCTTGCGGTGCATTAATTTGTTCGCAATGGCGGACAAACGGCGCATGACCGTGGAGCACAAGGGTTACTACCGGACTGCTCATAAGTTATTATTAACTGCGCTCCTTCGAACGCGGGGAAATCGTTCTTTTTTACGAACCACCGAAAAGTCTTCGTAACCTGAAAGCATTACAAGGGGATTCTCCGCCGCAAAAGAATGCGCTTCTGAGCGCGTCGGCAATTCACGTAAAACAGGCATACTAAAAGGGCTTGAAACGGCAAGAACCGTTTCGCCACTTTTTTCTTCTACACATAACTCAACTTTGTATTGCTGCTGGTTTAATGAAACGTGCCCGTCCGTTTGCTTTTCCTTCTGCGCCATGTGGCTTAAACCAAGATACCACGTTGTATCGTTTGCATTGATGGTAACGGTGAAAACACCTTGAGCTTCACCTTTCGCCTTTCCTGTTTCATCCTTTTGAGCAGTTTGGACTTTTAAAGGTGACACNTTTAAGTAGTAGCCTTCAAAATCCTCGGATTTTTCGTAATACTCCTTGTCTTGGGCTTTTATCTCCCAAAAAACAAATGCCCAAAAAGGGTCGCGGATAAGNACATCAATAAAAGTGATATTGTATTGCTTGGGCAGCGGCACAGGCTCAACCAAAGATGTAACGTCTGTTTCCGCTTGAGTTTGAGGCTCCCCCAAAAAGTTTGCCGTTATGTCAGAAGAGCTTTCCTGATGATTGCTTGAGGAAATAATATCGAGTAATTCTTCGATAATGAAGATTCTATCCAAGTCCAACGGGATTTCCACCCCAAAGCTATCCGCCATTTTTATCAAGTCTTTTGTCGAAAGGCTTTCAAGGCGCACCCTCGCCGCGCC
>WQRS01000286.1 GCA_009786615.1 Treponema sp.
GAATAGTGGCACGAGCGTCAACAGAAACGGCAAAACCGAAAAAAGGAATCTTTGCAAAGGCTGAGGCTGTAAACGCCGCACTGAAAGCTAACGCGAAAAAACCCGCGGGGAAAAAAGCGGAAACGCCAAAAGTTGCCGCACCGAAAGCGGCAGTGAAAAAAGCACCGGCAAAAAAGGCTGAAACACCAAAAGTTGCCGCGCCAAAAATCGAATATGATGAGTCAAAAATCACTACGCTTTCCTCGCTTGAACACATACGTCTTCGCACGGGAATGTACATCGGCAGGCTTGGGGACGGCTCCAACGCCGATGACGGCATTTATGTTTTATTGAAAGAAATCATCGATAACGGCATTGATGAGTTTATCATGGGCAACGGCAAACAAATCGACATCGAAGTAAAAGACGGAACGGTAAAAGTCAGGGATTTCGGCAGGGGCATTCCTTTGGGAAAACTTGTTGACTGCGTTTCGATTATTAACACAGGCGCCAAATATAACGATGATGTATTTCAGTTTTCGGTGGGGCTTAACGGCGTTGGAACAAAAGCTGTTAATGCGCTTTCCTCCCATTTCAGGGTGGTGGCAATACGGGAAGGTGAGTTTGCAGAGGCGGTGTTTCAGCGCGGCGAACTTAAAACTGAACGTACAGGGAAAACCAAAGACAAGCAAAAAAACGGGACGTATGTTGAGTTNACCCCCGACAAGGATATTTTCGGCGATTATGCGTTTAACCCTGACTTCATCGAAAAGCGCATACAGAATTACGCGTACCTTAACACGGGGNTTACGCTTTCATACAACGGGAAGCCGTTTGTCTCCGAACACGGACTTTTGGATCTCCTAAGCGGAGAAACCGAAGATGAAGGTATTTATCCAATCGGTTATTACAAAGGCGGCTATATTGAGTTTGCCTTTACGCACACACATAATTATGGTGAGAGNTATTTTTCGTTTGTCAACGGGCAGTACACAAGNGATGGCGGCACGCATCTTTCGGCGTTTAAGGAAGGTTTTCTTAAAGGGATACAAACCTACTTCAAAAAAGATTACNGNAGCGAAGATATACGGGAAGGGAGNATCGCCGCNGTTGCGGTAAAGCTTAAAAACCCCGTGTTTGAAAGCCAGACGAAAAATAAACTTGGCAATTCGGATGTTCGCGGCTGGATTGTGCAGGAAGTAAAAGAGGCNGTGGAAGATTGGCTTCATAAACACACAGAGGCCGCAAAAAAACTTGAGTCCAAAATAATCGCCAACGAAAGCCTGCGCACCGAACTTAATCAGGTGAAAAAAGAAGCGCGGGAAGCGGCGAAAAAAATTGCCTTGAAAATACCCAAGCTCAAAGACTGCAAGTATCATTTGGAAGACGGCAAGGCCGGGGAACTTTCCACCATTTTTATTACAGAAGGCGATTCAGCGTCAGGCTCTATGGTTTCAAGCCGCGATGTGATGACGCAGGCGATTTTTGCGCTTCGCGGCAAAGTTGAAAATATGCACGGCAAAAAGCGCGCGGCAATTTACAAAAACGAAGAGCTGTACAACATGATGATGGCGCTTGGCATTGAAAACGATGTTTCAGGTCTTCGCTACGCCCGCATCGTTATNGCAACGGACGCGGACTTTGACGGCTTTCACATCAGAAATCTTTTGCTCACGTTTTTTCTTTCCTACTTTGAAGGGCTGGTATCAGGCGGAAGGATTTTTATCCTTGAAACGCCGCTTTTTCGCGTCCGCAACAAAAAAGAAACCCGCTACTGCTACAACGCCGCCGAGCGCGATGCCGCCGTTGGCGCACTTGGCAGTAGCGCCGAAGTCACCCGCTTTAAGGGGCTTGGCGAAATTAACCCAAAGGAGTTTGGGCAGTTTATCAGCAAGGATATGCGTCTTGTGCCTGTTACGCTTAATACCAACAAAGGCGTGCCGCAGGTGCTTAATTTTTACATGGGCAAAAACACACCCGAACGCCGTGAATATATTATGAAGAATCTGATCGAGGACGCGGGGTGATTTTCAGCACCGCCCCTTCGCCCCCTTTCCGAAAACTCTTCCCAAACGCTAGACGTTCATCTCAGCTAATTCCTGCCGGATAAGACTGATGAGCTCCTCTGCCGCCGCATCGAGGTTGACAAGGCGGTTGTCCTTTTCACTGCGGCGTTTTATTTCCACCGCAGGTGTTTCTGCCGACAGGTTTTTATCACCGATTACCACGCGGTAAGGAATGCCCAAAAGGTCAGCGTCCTTAAACTTAACGCCCGGGCGTTCGTCCCTGTCATCAAGAAGCACTTCAATGCCCTGTTTTTCAAGATCAGCTTTAAGCGTATCGGCGGCGGCTTTCATTGCACCATCGTACTTTATCGGGATGACAATCACATGAAAGGGCGCGACAGTTACAGGCCAAATAATTCCGTCAACGTCGTGGTGTTCCTCGATCACGCTTGCAAGCGTGCGGTCAACACCGATTCCATAACAGCCCATTGTCGGGATGTGGCTTTTTCCGTGCTCGTCTAAAAAGCTCACCTG
>WQRS01000287.1 GCA_009786615.1 Treponema sp.
CCTGTAATCATTCCAAAAAGGGTGATTGCCGGAAGACAGGCGTTTTTCAAAACATGGCGGTGCAATACGTGAGAGCGGTCAGCGCCTTTGCTTAATGCGGTGCGGGCGTAGTCAGCCTGAAACTCCCTGAAAATGGAAGATCGCAGAAACTTAATTACCAGCGCCGAATTGGGTAACGCGATTGCAAGGGCAGGAAAAAAAAGGTATGCGAAAAAAGCAACGGGATCGGAGGAGAAACTGACAAAAGCACCTGGAACAAAAAGCCTGAACGTTAAGCCAAAAATCCAAATAAAAAGAAGGCTTAAAAAAAAGCCCGGAATAGAAATGCTTAATGCGGTGAGCGTGGTAACAACGCGGTCGGCAGGTGAGTTTTCTTTTTTCACCGATAAAAGCGTTACGGGGATTGAGATAAGTAGAATGAGCAAAAACGAAAGCCCCGCAAGTGCAAGTGTTACAGGCAGCCGTTGAAGAATCAAGTCTGCAATGGGAACGCCCATAAAGCGGGTGGAATTGCCTAAGTTCCCTGAAAGAAAATTGCCCAGCCACATCAGGTATTGGGCGGGGAAACTTCTGTCAAGCCCCAGTTCGGCGCGAAGGGCTTGTACTTGAGCCTCAGTCGCTTCAAGCCCAAGCGCGATCAGCGCGGCATCGCCGGGGATAAGGCGGAACGCCGAAAAGCTTAAAACCGTTACCAAAAGCAGTGTCAGGACGGTTATTGCCAGCCGTCTAGCGATAAAGCCCATGTATTATCTGCTGTACATCGAGGCGAAGTTCGTTATGTGAAGCGGATAATTTGTTACCCCGCCAAAGCGCCCTGCAGGAAAAACCCTAAAGCCCAGAATATCCTGAATAAAAACGCTTGCGGCATTTTGTGAGATAATGCGCTGGGCTTCCTTGTATAAGGCAATCCGCTGTTCTTCATCAGGCTCAACAAGGGCGGCGGTAAAAACAGCATCGAACTCGCTGTTGCTGAAATTCATGAAGTTGCCTCCAGCACCTGTCAGGTAGCGGGCAAGAAAACTGCGCGGTGATACCGTACTGCCGTCAATCGAAATAATGCTTGCGGCGTAATTGCGATCGCGGTGCACTTCGGCAAGCCATGTCGCCCAATCCACAAGCCGTATAGTTGCGGTAATGCCCGCTTCGGCAAGCTGGTTTACAAGCACCTGCGCTGTGGCTACGTGCATGGTAAAGTTTGAAGGCACGGTGATTTCAAGCGGGAAACCGGCGGGAAAACCCGCTTCGGCAAGCAGGCTTGCGGCACGGCTTAAGTCGCGGGGGAAAGGATCACGCAACGTTTCATCAAAGTAGCGCACCATGCCCGGAATGATCGGGCTTCCCGAAGGCTGGCCGTGCCCGTGAAAGGCAATGTCGATGATGCCTTGCACGTCCACGGCATAATTGATAGCCAGCCTAACCCGCACATCATCCAACGGCGGGTGCGCGTTGTTCAACACGAATAACTGCACGGTGCTTGAGAACCAAGGGATAATATCAAAGTGGTTGGGGTTAAACTGCCCGACCATAGCGCCTGTAACGCCTGCCCCGTCAAGGTGCCCGCCAAGAACGCCTGTAACCAAAGCATCACTTCCCGGAACAAAGACAATCGTTACATAGTCAAGTGCGGGCACGCCGGGAATGCGGTAATAGGGATTACGCGCAAGGCGCAAATATTGCTGGGGCGCGTATCGCTCGATTCTAAACGGCCCCGTTCCGATTGGATACCGCTCCCTGTCAGTGTTCGCCTGTGGAACTATGCCNATGGTGAGGTANGGNAGAAACTCAGGGTCTGCTTCGCCAAGCGTGACGCGGACTTCCCGCTCTCCGTAGACCTGTACATCCGCTATTCTGTTAAGCCCAACAAAACCCGCGTTTCGNGCCACGTTTAGTGAAAACACNACATCTTCAGGCTGAACATAGCTGCCGTCGTGAAAGCGCAAGCCCTCACGCAAAGTGAACGTATAAACCAAGCCGTCTATTGAATACGATTGCGCGACCGCCGGAACNAGATTGCCCTGGCTGTCAGGCCGCACCAGCCCCTCAAACACGTTAAAGAGGATGCTCCTGCCGTCCGCNGTGTTGGCAGGATTAAGCGGGTCAAAGGTAACAGGCTCTGTGGTGAAACCATAGCGCAGTTCGTTGCCGGCAGGGCGGCCGGTTCTATCCGGCATGACCAAAAAAACAATAACGCCAAAAACAAGCAATGCAGCGACAATCGCTGCAATATAAGACTTTATCTTAAGCACGGCAACTCCTTGTACGCGAGCGTACTCAAAGCATAAATCAAGAGCTTCCAGAATAAACTGTAAAACCAACAGCAACGCCGTTAAGTTTTGAAAAATGCATGAGCTCCTTATAATTCTACACATTTTTCATATTAAAAGTCGAGAGGGGATGGGAGAGTTATCACGTCAAACGCATGAACGAATCTACTTCAGGAAATTCCCTCAAAATAACGTTATCAAGCCTTTAAGAGAGTTGCAGAAGTACCCAAATCATCCGATA
>WQRS01000288.1 GCA_009786615.1 Treponema sp.
GAGCTGGCGCTAAGTCCATATTTATCAATTTATGAAAATATTTTTTTGGGTCACATGCAGACAACATTTGGCATTATCAATTGGAATAAATACATTAAGGAATCCAAAAAATATCTTGACATAGTGGGACTGAAAGAACCGCCGGCAACTGTTGTCGGGAAGCTCGGTGTGGGCAAACAGCAGCTTGTAGAAATCGCGCGTGCCCTGTCAAAAAAAGCTGAACTGCTTATTTTGGATGAGCCGACTTCATCCCTTAACGATGATGAAAGTGAAAAACTTTTAAACCTCATTCTTGAATTTAAGCGGCAAGGAATTACTTCACTTATAATTTCCCACAAATTAAATGAGGTTCTNAAAGTTGCCGACACTGTGACNATTTTGCGTGACGGAAAATCTGTGCGCACNTACGATGTNCACGCTGATAAGCTCACCGAGGATATGATAATTAAAGACATGGTTGGGCGGGATTTAACCCAGCGTTTTCCCCAGCGCAGGTCAACGCCCGGCGAAACGGTAATGGAAGTGAAAAACTGGACGGTTTGGCATCCTGAATACCACAGTATTAAAGTCGTTGACAATGTGTCTTTTCACCTGCGCAAGGGCGAAATACTTGCCTTTTGCGGGCCTATGGGAGCCGGGCGGACAGAACTGATGATGAGCATTTTCGGGAAATCTTACGGTTCAAAAAGCCAGGGTGATCTTTACATACACGGACAGCGAAAAGTTTTTACAAGCACCAGATCCGCGTTTCAATCGCGCTTGGGTTATATCTCAGAAGACCGCAAAAGTTTGGGGCTTAATCTTATTCAGGACGTTAAAACAAATATCGCGCATGCAAGCTTGCGAAAGCTTTCGCGTTTTGGAATAGTTTCACAGCAAAAAGAAATTCATGAAGCCGAACGTTTCCGTAGGGATCTGCAAATCAGAACACCATCTGTAAATCAAATTGTGCGCAACCTTTCAGGCGGTAATCAGCAAAAAGTTGTTGTCAGTAAGATTTTGCTTACAGACCCTGAAATACTAATTGTTGATGAGCCGACAAGAGGAATTGACGTTGGGGCGAAAACGGAAATTTACGGAATTTTAAATGACATGATAGCATCGGGAAAAAGTATCATCATGGTAACATCCGAACTTCCTGAGGCGTTAGGTATGGCGGATCGCATTTATGTGATGAACGAAGGAAAAATAAAAGGTGTATTGTCCGCTGAAGAGGCAAGTCAGGAAAAAATTATGCACATGGCACTGGTTGGCTAAGGGGAACGAATTTTATGGGAAACAAAGTTGTACGTACAGCTGATGCAAAGACACTTATAAAAAGCAATATACGAAGTTATTCGATGTTCATCATTCTTGTGTTGATAATGATGACATTTGCGTTTTTAACAAACGGAATTAATTTAAGCCCGCGCAATATCACTAACCTCTTTTTCCAGTACAGTTACGTACTTATTCTTGCGGTTGGCATGGTGCAGGTAATAATTGTTCGTGGCATTGATCTTTCAGTCGGCTCTGTCTGCGCCTTTGTCGGAGCGTTAAGCGCTTTGATTTATAACACAGGTATCGGAATGCCAATGACGCTTTTTCTTTCAATTTCAATCGGCATGGGCATTGGCGCATGGCAGGGCTTGTGGGTNGCTTACGCGAAAATACCCGCGTTTATTGTAACACTTGCCGGAATGCTTTTATTTCGCGGTCTTACATACATTGTAACCCGTGTCAGACCGATAAGCCTTATGGACAATTANTACGCGCGGCTTTCCACAGGAACTTTGGATGAGGCTTTAGGGCTTGGAAGGATCGGNCCGTATTTTCCCATGCCGATTATTTTTGCGCTGTCGTTTATCGCGCTGTTTTTTGCCGTTGAGTTTATCGGGCGCAGGACAAAAATCGCAAATGATTTTGAAGTTGCCCCGCTGGCGTTTTTTGTGGGCAAACTTGTAATTGTGAGTTTTTTTGTANTGTGGCTTGCCGAGCGGTTTGCGAGTTTTCGCGGTCTTCCAAACGTTGTGATTGTTTTGGGAATTACCGTTTTTGTTTTTCACTTCATATTAAACCACACGGTTTTAGGCCGCTACATTTATGCTGTCGGCGGCAATGATCGTTCGGCAAAACTTTCAGGAATTAATTCTGAGCGCGTCACGCTTATTGTGTTTATGTTTATGGGAAGCCTTGCGGGTCTTGCCGCCGTAATTTTTACAGGCTTCATGAACACAGCATTACCACAAGCGGGAGAACTGTTTGAGCTGGATGCAATTGCGGCGGCTTACATAGGCGGGGTTTCTGCCGGCGGCGGCATTGGCTCAGTGATTGGGGTCATTGTCGGTGGGCTTGTGATGAGTGCGATAAACAACGGAATGTCGCTTATGAACCTGGGACACCACTTGCAATTAGTTGTAAAAGCACTTATTCTCCTGCTAGCCGTATTTTACGATATTTACACCCGCCGCAAATCCGGCTTGGGTTGATAAAATGAATTGATTAAAATACGGTGAGAAAAT